>JBJOLO010000135.1:0-21309 GCA_046045565.1 Planctomycetota bacterium
AGGCGCGGCGATCGAGCGAATCGAGCGTTTGCAAATCGAGATGACGAGCGGCAACGATCGCATGGTCGCCCAGTTACTGGAACCGGTCGCGCCCGTATCGAAGGACAGCACGTTTCCAATCGAATGCAGCCTGAATGGGAACCTGACCAGCTGGGTGCCGCGCGTGCAAGCGGTGTATCCGCTCCAAGGTTACGACCTCGCAGGCCGCATCGAGTTCGTGCAGCGTGGCATCGTGAAGTTGGATGGCCTGAAAATCGACAAAGCGACGCTCGGATTGTCGCAACTCACCGTGATCGGAAATGGATTGTTCCTTGACGATCAGGACCTGCAGGCGGAACTGACCGATGTCACGGTGACCACCGCCGGCAAATTCGCTCTGGGACAACTGCTTCTGCAGAGCTATCCCGTATCGCTCCGCGCTGACAACGTGCAGGTAACTCCCACGCCGCAAGGCCCGCAGATTTCTGCGGCGATCGGTTTTCGCGGCGATCTGGAACGCATCGTGAGCTGTGTGCGGGATCCCCGCGTTCCACCAACGATGCGGATCAATGGCGAAGCACTCGGACAAGTGCAGCTTGTCCATCGTGGTTCTTCCGCCGACGCACGTTGGAAAATCGATTTGACGAACTTTGCCTACAACACCCCGGTAACGCCCTCGACGGAACCGAGTCGCCGAAGTATCGCGGCGGCGCCGGCAAGTCGCAACGGAAACTGGCAGACCGTATGGAGCGAGCCGAAGCTGCACTTCGAGGGCGCGGGCAAGCTTCGCACCGAGGACTTCGGGATGGAGATTGCCAGCCTGAAGCTTGATTCCGAGTCGCTTCAAGTGGACGCGCGCGGAACGATTGACGAACCGAATGGACGTTGCCTGCTGAACGTCGAGGGTGAGATCGCGTATGACACTGCGGCCGTTGCCGCCCTTCTTCACGGCTTTGCCGGCGATGCGATTCGCGTCGAGGCAAAAGATCGTTCGCAATTCTCGCTACGCGGTCCGGCCCGAAACCCGACGATGGATACGGCTCCTGCCGGTTCATCGCGACTGGCCTCCCTGCCGTCCGCTGGCGACAAGGCAAACGCGAACATGATGGCGTGGCTGCCTTCCGAATTGGCGGCCGACGCCAACCTGGGATGGAACCGCGCGGTGGCCTATGGGATGCCGATTGGCCCCGCTTCCATCAAAGCGCACCTGGCTGAAGGAGTGCTCGAAATCGATCCGCTGGACGTCGACGTGAGCGGCGGGCGCATGCAACTCGCCCCGCAAGTACTGTTCAACCGTCCCAATCCGCTGATCGTCGCTGCGGCGGGACCCGTGCTGACCGATGTCAAGCTGACGCCCGAGATGTGCGGGCACTGGCTGAAGTTCGTCTTGCCGTTGCTTTCCGATGTCACGCAGGCTCAAGGCCAGTTGTCGCTGAGCCTCTCCGATACCGCGAGCATTCCGCTGCAGGATCCTTTGGCCGGATCCGTGCAGGGAGAACTCCAATTGCAATCGGCGCAGGTTGGACTGGGCCCAATGGCTCAGGAACTGCTCTGGCTGGCTCTGGAGATCAAGTCCCTGATCGATCGTAAACCGGGTGGCAGCGACGCCGTGCGGAACCTGGCGCTCGACATCCCACCGCAACGCGTGCCCTTCAACTGGAAAGATCGACGTGTTTACCACGATCAAATGCATTTCCTGGTCAAAGACATCGCGATTAAAACATCAGGATCCGTTGGCATCGATCAAACCGTGGACGTGATTGCCGAGTTTCCGATCCCGGACGAATGGCTCGCGCGGAGCTCGTACTTGTCCGCACTCAAAGGCCAGACCGTGAAGATCCCGATCGGCGGCACGCTGACTCGTCCGAAGGTCGATCACCGCATTGCCCAGCAGTTCCTGAAGGACGCCGCTCGCGAGACCGTCACGAACGGCGCCCAAAAGGTAATCGAGGGTCAACTCAATCGCGGTTTCGAGAAACTCGACCGATTGCTCGGGCCGAAACCTCAACCGAAGCCTTAACGATCCGCAATCCTCGCGGGCCGGTGCTTAGTTTCGGAACAGCGCGTCGTTGCGATTGCCCCGCGACAGCAAGTAGGCCAGCAGGTCGAGCACCTCGTTTTGATTCAGCGTCTTGAGCAGGTCTTTCGGCATCACCGAGACGGTCGAGACGCGATTCTCTTCGATTGCACCTTTGGGGATCTCGATGACCTTGGTGGGATCTTCGGGATCGACCAGCATCTTGATCGCGGCCGGTGAATCTCCCACGATTCGGCCGGTGTGCACCTTGCCGTCGTTGAGCACCACGACGCTGGCGCGATACTGGTCGGAAACCACTTTGCTCGGGTCGACGATCGCTTCGCAGAGATCCTTGTAATTGAATCGTCCGGCGAGCTGAGTGAGGTCGGGGCCGGTGGCTCCGCCATCGCCGTCAAATCGGTGGCAGATGACGCAGCGTGCGGCGGCGAACATCTTTTTACCGTTGTCGAAATTACGGCCCTTGAGCGGCGTGGAAGCCAACTGCATCAGCGCTTCGAGATTCCAATCTTTGCCCGGGCCTTGCGGCATCGGAAGTTGCGGCGCCTTGTAGGGTTCGCGGGCCCCGGAGACTTCCACCGCAAGTCGCTCGGCCTCCGTCGCATTATCGTACGCATCGCGATCGATGTTCCGGAGGAACCCTTGGTAGCTCGCACCACCGCTCTTTTTTCTCGCTTCATTGAACCAGGCAAAATACGTCTTGCGGTCTTCAACCGTCCAACCGGTGCGCAGGTTTCTCAGCGCAAAAACGTAATGCAGTTTCTGCGCGTCGGGCTGGTTGGCGAACATCTGGAGAATCGCTTTGCCGTACCCGGGATTTCGCGCGAGCAACTCCGCCTGCTGATCGCCACCCGTCGCATCCGGCTGGCGGAGCAACGCGATCGCTTTGCTCGCAAACGTCGGCGACTGCAGGTAGACCAGTACATTGCACAACTCGCGGCTGACCCACTTTGACTTGGAAGGGAAGTGGGGGTCCAGCGACTTTGCCAAACGCGCCGCATCTTCCTGCTCCAAGGCGCCGAGTCGGATAAAGACCAACGACCAGGCCCGGAGATAGTCAAGCTGAGCCGATTCATCGAGCTTGGCGAAATCGATCTTTTTCAGTGCGGCGACGACCTTCGGCTTGTGATTCTCTTTGCCTTGTCGAGCCATGGCGACTGCTGCGGCAATGACGATTGCCGGATTGCTCTCGCTGCTGATCTTGTCGCCCCAAGCCGCAAGATCCTGATGCTCAAGTCCCACACGCGCCGCATACCGAATATGCCGGTCCGCATGGCCCAGCAGCGGCCACAGGAATTTGACTGCGGCCGCGGCATCGGCGGCGGGGGCGTGCAGCTCCTCAATCGATCGACGCATGGCCCGCAGATCCGCAAACTCCGGGTCGCGGCCGTCGACAGCTGCAACCGGATCGGTTCCCTGGTAGGTCACCCGGAAAAGCTCCGACTGCGTTCCGCGGCCACCGATCGTGAAGTACATCGCGCCGTCCGGACCGATCGCCACATCGGTGAGTGGCAGCGGCGTGCGCGCGACAAACTCTTCCTTCTCCGCTCGATAGCTCGCGCCCTCGGGCTTCATATGAATCGCGTACATCGTTCCGAAGGTCCAGTCGCAGATGAACAGCGCTTTCTGGTACTTCGCTGGAAATTTCGCGCCGGATCCAAACGCGATCCCGACCGGGGATCCCGGCCCGATGTCGAGCAGCGGGGGTAGGCTGTCGATGTAGTAGGGCGGCCATTTTCCCGTGCCGCTTCGCCAGCCAAACTCGCTGCCGCTCGTGGCATGCGTCACCCGCGTCGGACGATACCAGGGCGTCCCGAAGTCCCATTCCATGTCGGCGTCGTAGCTGAACAGCTCCCCCTCGGCATTGAATGCCAAGTCGTATTGATTCCGATAGCCGATGGAAACCATCTCCCATCGCTTGCCGTCAGGATCCGTTTTCGCGATCCAGCCACCCGGAGCCATTCGGCCCACGGCATGGCCGTTGGCGTCCCACTGCCTCGGGAGCAACAGGTCCTCCTGCCAAGGCATCGGCGCGCGGCTGGCATCGATTTTTTCCATCGGATCCGTATGGTTGCCGCATGCGACGTAAATCGATTTGCCGTCCGGACTGAGGCGCAGGGCGTGGGGTCCGTGTTCTCCTCCTCCGCGAAACGTTGCCAATTTCACCACCTCGTCGTACTGATCGTCGCCATTCGTATCGCGAGCTCGATACAGGCCGCTGCCGGGACCACCGTTCACCGACAGGTAGAGGCTATCGAACGCGCATAGCATTCCCTGAGCGGATGAAATGTTGATATCCAGTTTCTCGACGACAGTAGGCTCGCTGCTGCCCGGAGGCGGCAGCGTAACGCGGCAGATTCCCTTGCCTTCCTGGTCGCTGGCCAACAAACGGCCTTTGGGATCAAAGGTAATCGAGACCCAAGAACCGAGTTGATCCTTCGGGACCGTGAATAATCGCTCGACTTGAAATCCGGGCTGAAGCTGGAACCGGCCGCGATCTCCACCTGCCACAGCGGCCGCCGCATCGAAAACATTGCCCCAGGGTTCAACACCCAGCTTCCCGATTTCCTTCACGGGACCCGCGGTTTTCCCCTCAGCGGCATCGATCGCTTTCCACGTGCCGTCGCTCACGACATACATCAGGCCGCCATCGGCTTTTTTCAAAACCAATTTCGCCAGGAATGCAGCCGGGCCGCCTTCGTTGCTGGCCTCCACGCGCAGCTGATTCGCGCCCTCGCGGAGTTGTTTCGTGAGGTCGACTTCCACCGGAGACTGCCAGTCTTCGCAACGGCCGATCGTCTTGCCATTCAGGATCAGCGTGGCTTGATTGTCGCAACTCGCCTTCACCCATCCGGCCTGGAACGTTCCGGTGAACTCCACCGTCAGGTGGTAATTCCGGGACTGATCCGCTCCCCAAATCCATGTGGGTGCGGGTCCTTCCTGGAAATTCGGTCGCTTGGATGCCGTTGCAACCGGTTTTTCCTCCGTCTTCCCGTTCGGCGTGACCGACGCCGCAACCTCGGGAATCTGTTCAAATTTTCGGTCAGCGGCCCGCGTCTCCCCGCTCCATCGCATCATCCCGAGCGATGCGATCAGCAAGGACAAGCTGGGCGCCAGGAGTCGCGCAGGCATCGATGCCGTCTCCCGTCGTGGATTGGCGGTGTTTCGAGTTTGCTTAGCCTGAAGGGCCAGATTGAGTTTCCGTCGTAACATGCAGTATCCTCCCGAGTTCGAATTATCGCGAAGGATGGTAACACGCGGCCGTATCAGTCGCAATTCCCGCATTCGATTTGTGCGGAATGGGATCGCGAGCCGACAGATGGTGCGAACCGCAAGCCACCATCTATAATCTCAGGATATGGATCGACTGGTCGATATCACCCTGCCGCGCGACGCGCTTACGGATTTCAAACGTCCCGAAGTTCTTGCGCCTGCGGGCAACTGGGAATGCCTGCGCGCGGCGGTGGAGAACGGCGCTGATGCCGTCTATTTCGGTCTCGACGCGGGGTTTAATGCGCGGGCCCGGGCGGCGAATTTTCCGCCGCAGGATCTCGATGCGATCGTCGATTTCCTGCACCGTCGCGGCGTGAAAGGCTACGTGACGCTGAACACGCTCGCCTTTACCGACGAATTGCCGCAGGTGGAATCGCTGGTACGGCAGATCGCCAATGCCGGTATCGATGCCGTGCTCGTCCAAGACCTCGGCGTGGTACGACTCATTCACGCCGTCGCGCCCGCCCTTTCCGTTCATGCCTCCACGCAGATGACATTAACGAGTGCCGAATGCATCGCGGCCGTGGAATCGCTCGGCATCGAGCGTGTGGTGTTGCCGCGGGAACTGTCGGTGCCGGAGATTCGCGCGATCCACAAGCAGACCACCATGCAATTGGAAACGTTTGTCCACGGCGCGCTGTGTGTCGCCTACTCGGGCCAATGCTTGACCAGCGAATCGCTGGGGGGACGCAGCGCGAATCGAGGTCAGTGCGCCCAGGCGTGCCGCTTGCCCTATGACCTGATCTGCGATGGCCAGCAGCGCGATCTTGGTGCGGTGAAGTACCTGTTGAGTCCCCAGGATCTCGCGGCGTACGAACTGATCCCCGCGTTGATCCAGGCCGGAGTCTGTTCGTTAAAGATCGAAGGTCGGCTGAAGACACCCGAGTACGTCGCGAACATCACGCGACACTATCGCGAGGCGGTGGACACGGCGATGGCGGGCGAGCCGGTTCGATTTTCGCCGCGGCAGGTTGAGGAAATGGAGCTGTCTTTTTCGCGGGGCTTTTCTCCGGGGTGGCTCGAAGGCTGCGACCACAAACGGCTGGTACCCGGAGAAAGCTCGTCCAAACGCGGAGTCCTGGTCGGCACGGTGATCGGCGTCCGTCGCGACCGTGTGCTCGTCCAACTATCCGGTTCGGTGAAGCGCGGCGATGGTCTTGTCTTCGATTGCGGCAAACCGATCGACGATGTGCAGGGAGGACGCATCTACGAAATCTTCCGCGATAACCGCTCCCTGATCGACTCCGTCGATCAGGGCCAAGTTGAACTGACGTTCGCCCGCAACAGCCTCGATTGGAGCGAGATCTGGCAAGGTCAGAAAATCTGGAAGACCGACGATCCCGAGCTCACCAGCCGACTGCGGAAAACCTTTAGCAGCAACAATCCGCAGCGACGCGTGGCGGTGGCCCTGCGGATTCACGCGGAAGCGGGCAAACCGATGCATGTCGAGGCGCGGGCCGCATCGGGCGCGCAGTGCCAATTCGCTTCCGAGGAACCGCTTGCCGTCGCCACCCGCCATCCGCTCTCCATCGATTTGCTGCGCGAACAATTCGGGCGACTCGGCGGCACCCAATATGAACTTGGCAACCTCGAGGCCGAAATCGTCGGAAGCCCGATGGTGCCGTTCAGCGTGCTGGGAAAATTGCGTCATGCCCTGGTGGAGGCCCTCGATCACGCTCGGGTCACCGCAACTCCCACCGTGGCTCCGCAACCGGTCTTGCCGATCCTTCGCCGTGCCATCCAACGAGCGGAACCGACCCGCGAGCCGGCAAAACTTCACGTTCTCTGCCGCTCGCTGAAACAGCTCGACACGCTGCTCGAATTGGGTGTCGACAAGCTGTATGCCGACTTCCAGGACATACGCGAATATCGCGAAGCGGTTGACCGGGTTCGCCAACGCGACGCGCAGATTTTTCTCGCTACCCCGCGCATTCAGAAACCGGGCGAAACCGGAATCTTTCAGATGCTCGCCAAACGCGGCGCTGACGGCATCCTGGCGAGGAACCTGAGCGCCTTGCGTTTTTTCCAACAGCGACAACTGCCAACCATCGCCGACTTCTCGCTGAATGTCACCAACGAGCTCACCGCGGACTGGCTTCGAACCTTCAACGCAACGCGATTAACGGCATCCTACGATCTCAATCGCGATCAGCTGCTGGATCTCGTTGCGGCCATCCCCGCCTCGTGGCTCGAGATTGTCGTGCATCAGCATATGCCGATGTTCCACATGGAGCACTGTGTGTTTTGCGCGGTGCTTTCGCCGGGAACGAATAAGACCAATTGCGGAAGACCCTGCGACGAACATCGGGTGCAACTCCGCGACCATATCGGGATGGAGCATCCCTTGCGTGCCGATGTCGGCTGCCGCAACACGCTATTCAATGCGGTGCCGCAGAGCGCCGCCGAAGTGGTGCCGCAATTGCTGGCGCTGGGAATCCAGCATTTCCGCGTCGAGATCCTCCATGATCACCCGGCGTCGATTCGGGAGACCATCGAACTTTATCGTCGCCTGCTCCGGGGCGAGGTCACCGGCCGCGAAGTCTGGGCGGCATTGCGAGCATCCAATCGAGTGGGCGTGACCCGAGGAACGCTTGAAGAACGACGCAATCCTCTGGCAATTCTTTAATCGGCTCCGGAATCGCTCGAGCGAACGAATTCGCAGACACCGAACACCGGTTCGCTACTGGATCGCGATCGTTTGCTGCAACGGTCGGAGCACGTTATCGATCACGTAGGTGTCGATCAATTCGCTGCAAATCGTCGCCAACCGGTTCATCGCCGAAACGTACGTTTCGTTCGGCTCCAAACTCCCGTAACGCCGGACCGTGAAGTAAACGCTGATCTGGTCTTCGGGGTATTCACCTGTTCGCACATGGTAGGCATTGGTGCGGGTTTCAACACTGAGCCGACACTGCGTGCGGCAATCGCTGTCAAGCGCCAATTGGATGGACGGCTCGTGCGCCAACACCGTTGATCCCGGCAGGTTTGCCAGTCGATCGAAGGCTGGCGTGAGTCCGAGGGCGTTCACCAATACTTGATTCTGATTTCCCCGATAGCTGAAGTCGAAACCGTACATCACGTTGAGCGATTCGCAGTCGAGCGGCGACACCGACAGATAATACGGCACGAGTTCCAGCACGCGCAGATGCTGCTTGAGCGCCTCCTCGGGTGACGAAGGATTGACAAACCCTGAGCACACGCGGCGTGCTTCGACGCTCGCCCATCGATAGGTTCCGCGATCTTTATCTTCTTCCAACACAAATTCTCCACGCTCACGCGTGTAAAAGTTGCGCATCGTCGGATAATGCTTTTGCAATTGCTCGAAGTAATGCAGCAATGATTCGCGACCCTGGGGCAAATCCATCTCCGTATTGAGATTGAGATTGACGTAGTAGTCATCCGCGATCGATTCGAATCGCCCCATCGAACACTCCTGATGACAGCCGGCTGATGCTTTCGGAAGAGCAAAATGCATGTGACTCGCAACCTGCAACGCAGGCCGCTACAATGCTCGACTTCAGTATAGGGGCCAAGGCGACGCTCGCAAGGAGTTCGCCCTCGCCGGTTTTGAAAAGCGTCAAAAGCAAGCACTTTTGGTTGGCGCGCAACGATGGTTCAAACAGGACACATAGTTTGGTTTGGGTCGGATGCGGACTTACGCACCACCCTTGCCGTCTTTCCGACTTCGCTGGGTTGGATGGCTTGTTGCTGGGAATCCGACTACGTCGCGGCACTCACCTTCGGCCATGCGAACGCCCAATTGGCGCGCGATTGTCTCGTGCGCGTGGTGCAGCAAACGTTCAGCGAAGCTTCCTGGCAACGCGAAGCGCATTATGAGCCGACTGATAGCCAAACCGATTTGTTGCGACGCTTGTCCGACTATGCCGATGGGACCGTCGACAATTTTCGCGACGTCAGAATCCGCCTCGAAGGTATGACCCCGTTTCAGCGAAAAGTCATTTCTTGTTGTCGCAAGATTGACTGGGGAAAGACGGCCTCTTACGGCGACCTGGCCAGGCAGGCCGGGCGCCCCGGGGCAGCGCGGGCCGTCGGATCGGTCATGGCCCAAAATCGATTTCCGCTCGTTGTCCCCTGCCACCGCGTCGTCGGCAGCCAAGGTAAACTCTGCGGCTTCTCCGCACCGGACGGCACCGCGATGAAGCGGCGCTTGCTCGAGCGAGAAGGTGCCATCGATTGTGCGAGCGAAGATTGCAGTCAGCAGACTCCCGATCCGCGCATCGACAACTCGGTCCCGTCAGGCAGGCAACACCCGCGCCCCCGCCCACGGTAGTTTTCAGACCGTGTTGGCTTTCCGACTGCATTTGTTTTCCAGCAGCGCTCGCGTTCCAGCTGAGTTCGTTTCACGACTGGGTTCGCCTGCCCTACCGGAAGCCTCCAACAACGGCAAGCCTCGCACGGTTTCGAGCATCCCTGACCCCACCCCGCGCATCGACGCATTCCGTCCGGATGCATCCCAGCCCTGTGATCGCTGCGAAGTGCCTGCAACTTGCAACGCTCGGCCCAGTCCCAGCTTGCGCTGACCCTACACGCGACACAACCTGCTTAATCCTTACGCATGTCCTGCCAAGAGCTCGTTGACACCTCGATGTAAGCCATTTAGCATGAAAGAGTTGTCGAAATTTTTTCTTTCCTGGCCCAGTGAACCAATTCGAGGCAGCGTTGACGACTCCTTCGCGCAGCGGGGTATTTGAGCAGGGGACGGATCCTCGTGTCGAGCGATTTACGGAGAGCATCAGCTTTGATAAGCGGCTCTACGCGCATGACATCATGCTCGATATCGCTCACGCGCAGATGTTGTCGCAGATCGGGATCCTGGACGACATGGAGTGCGAGCAACTAACGCTCGCCCTGCGGAAGATTCAATCCCGCATCGAACAGGGGCGGTTCGAGTATCGGATTGAAGACGAAGACATTCACATGCACATCGAGCAGGCCTTGATCAGGCGACTCGATGATATCGGCCGCAAGCTGCACACTGCCCGCAGTCGCAACGACCAGGTCGCAACGGCGTTCCGGCTTTGGGTTCGGGACGCGATCGATCGCGTCGACGCCAAACTGGTCGAACTGCAGCGAGCGTTCTTGCAGCGCTGTGACCTCGACGAAGGCGTGATCCTGCCGGGCTACACGCATTTGCAGCGGGCTCAACCGGTACTCGCCCCGCATTACTGGCTCGCCTACATCGAAAAATTTGAGCGGGACCGGCAGCGGCTCGCGGATGCTCGAAAGCGGGTCAACGTCATGCCGCTCGGATCGGCCGCACTGGCCGGAACTTCGCTGCCGATCGACCGCGAAGACGTCGCCAACCGACTCGGCTTTGACGGCATCGCTGCCAATAGCATCGATGCGACAAGCGACCGCGACTTTGTCATCGAGACCACATTCTGTCTGGCGATGATTTCGGAGCATTTAAGTACCTGGGCCGAGGAGTGGATTCTCTGGTCGACGACCGAGTTCGGCTTTTTGACCTTGCCCCATCAGTACTGCACGGGCTCGTCGATCATGCCGCAGAAAATCAATCCGGACGTTTTGGAGCTCACGCGAGGCAAGACGGCCCGGGTGGTCGGCAGCCTGCAGACGCTGTTGGTCCTGGTCAAGGGTTTGCCCTTGGCATACAACCGCGACCTGCAGGAAGACAAGCAACCGCTGTTTGACGCCATGGACACGGTGGAGTCCTGTTTAGAGTTGGCGGCCGCCGTGGTCGCCGGCGCGAAATTGAATCGGGACATCATCGCATCGCGCATTGATCAGGGATTCCTTGATGCCACGACGTTGATGGAGTACCTGATTCGGCGCGGCGTCCCGCAACGAACCGCACATCATCTGGTGGGCACGCTGGTCAAGCGGGCGATGGCGAGCGGCCAACGACTCGCCGATTTGCCTTTGTCCGCCTTTCAAGAATTGCACGCTGATCTTGATGAATCGGTATTCCAAGTGCTTGGTGTGGAGAACGCGATCCGCAGCTTTGTAAGTTACGGATCGACGGCGCCGCAGGAGGTGGCTCGACAAGTCTCTCGCTGGAAGGAGCGGATCGGCTCCTTGCCTGCCGAGTAGGTCACATTCCTGGGGTAATTACTCATGTATTCCAACACCATCTCGCAGTCGCGGTCGCAGCGCGCCGTCAGGGCTCTTCGAGCCGTCTTGTCGCGTCGGATCCCGGAGCGGGTTTTCACCTTCGGCCTGCATTGTGCTTTCGCATACGGGCTATCTGCAGCGCTGTTGGGTATGCCAACGCAAGCGCAGGACGATCCTTTCGCCCCCGCTGCCGGAACACCCAAAGCACGCTCGACGGCGAAGACGCCAACATTGCCAGACCGTGTCGAAGAGAAAGATGCCGCCGTGCTCGGCTTGCGTCAGAGCAACCTTTCGACACCCCAGCAGTGGACCAATGCAGTCAAAGTCACGCTCGACATTGGCCGCCCCGACGAAGCCTCGACCTACCTCCAGAAACTGATCGATGCGAAACTGGATGACAACACGTTGGCCGCCTTGCGAGCGAAGTTCGGATCGGACTTCTTTCTCCGATTGTCTCGAGCGGAGAAGCTAAGTGCCGAGGAACGCGCGTTTGGCACCACGGTGCTGGAAGCTTCACAGCGGGTGGCTCAAGATCCGGCGAGGTTGGCCGCGCTGATTCCGCAACTTGCGGCTCCCGGCGTTGAGGCTCGAGCTGCTGCGGTCGGCTCGATCGCGCTAGCCGGTCGCATGGCGGTCAATCCGCTACTGCAAGTGCTG
This sequence comes from Planctomycetota bacterium, assembly GCA_046045565.1. Taxonomy (GTDB): domain Bacteria; phylum Planctomycetota; class Planctomycetia; order Pirellulales; family Pirellulaceae; genus VGZA01. The sequence continues at coordinate 12,038 of JBJOLO010000135.1, forward strand.
CGCGATCCGGCCCAAGCTGAATTGCATCCCGCCATCCGCCAAATGCTCGTCAAGCTCGGCCGCGACGCCGTGGATCCGCTTCTGGCCGCTATGCAATCCGAGGAGCCGGAACTGCGCGTGCAGTTGTACGAAGTGGTGTCACGATTGCAATCCGAGCGTGCCGTAGGATACCTGCTGCGCCCCGCCTTGTCGGATGCCGCCAACAATACGGGCGATCCTCAGCGCGACATTTCGGACACCGAGCGAACTGCGGCAAGCGAGGCCGTGATACGAATTGTGGGCGAACGGCCGTCGCGTGTGGATGCGGAACAATTTCTGTTGCGCCGCGTTCATAAGCTGCTTGCGGGCGAACAAACCACCGCTCTGGACAATGAAGGCTACGGCGAAATCTGGCTGCCGGATCCGGAAACAAAACTCCCGATAGCGAAACGGTTCGATGCACTGACGATCGCCGCCATCGAAGCCGAACGCGTCGCCAGCGAACTGCATCGGTTCGTTCCGGAAAACAAACAATATCGACGACTGTATCTTGCCGCGCGACTTGAGGTGGCCCAACTGGAGGCCGGTCTCGATAGCGAATTGCCGGACGATTCGCCTGCCATTCGCGAAGCGAGCGCCGAGGGCCCAAGCGTATTGGAGGAGGTGCTCGAGTTCTGCTTGCGTCAAAATCGAGTCGCCGGTGCGCTCGCGACCCTGCGCGCGATTTCGATCGGAGGAGCCGTCGATCTGTTGCACACCGAGGACGGCCGTCCCGGAACCCTGGCCGCCAGCCTGCAGCATAGCGATCGTCGCGTGCGTTTCGCCGCCACCCAAGCGGTGCTTGCGATCGACCCGCAAACCGCATTTCCCGGCGCCAGCCTGCTGACGGACGTCTTGGGTTTCTCCGCCAGTTCGGTCGGTGCCCGCCGGGCGCTGGTCGTGCACCCCCAGGCGGCCGAAGCACAGAATCTGGTTGGCATGCTGAACTCGCGCGGCTACGAGGCCGATCCGGCGTCCAATGGCCGGACCGCTTTCGTGCAGGCTCGTCGCCAATCCGATTACGAATTCGTGCTCGTCAGCCATGTGCTCGAGCACCCGCGTGTTTTTGAATTCATTGAAGCCCTTCGCCAGGATCCGCTGACGGCACGATTGCCGGTGCTGATCATCGTCCGCGCCGACGAAATTGACAAAGCCAGACGATCTTCGGATCTCGACGCACACACGATGCTGTTCGTGCGGCCCTACGATTCGGAGGCACTCGACCTGATGCTGCATCGCATCGCCGGCATGTCACGGCGATCGGTTGTTTCTCGCGACGAGCGGATCAAGCACGCCGAAGCTTCGCTATCGGCGATCTCGCGGTTGCATAAGCAGGACGGCAAATACCGCTTTTATGACTTGCCCCGTTTGGAAAACTCCGTGTTGCTGGCGTTGCAGACAATGGAATTGTCGCAACCCGCCGCCGAAGTGCTGGGTCAATTTGGCACGCCTCGCGCCCAGCAAGCGCTGGCTGATTTTGCCAGCGAGCCTTCCCGGCCTTTAGCCGCCCGTCAAAAATCCGTGTTGGCACTCGGTGAAGCCATCCAGCATCATGGCATTCTCCTAACCAAGGATTCGATCCTCGCACAGTACAGTCGCTACAACGCCAGCGAGCGGCTGGATGCAGATTCCCAGAAAGTGCTCAGCGACATCCTGGATCTGTTCGAGCAGCATGCCGCGGTGGCCGATGGCAAGAAATCCGAGTCGGCGACGATCCCCGCTGACTCGACCGATGCGAACGGATCCGCAACCCCCGACACTCCGGCAGCTCCTTAATGACGCGATTTGGTAACGGCGCTGCGATGGAGCGCTGAAACGGACGAAGGACGGTCCCCACGCTGAAATGCCCACTTCACCTCCCAATCCGCCGATTTCCCTCCATCCGTCCGGAGACGGCGCATCGCCGATTCCCGGACTGATCGGCAGCGGACCCGCTATGCAGGAGGTCTATCGGCTGACTCGCCGCGTGGCCCGAAGCAAGGCGTCGGTGCTGTTGCTGGGCGAATCCGGCACCGGCAAAGAACTGATTGCGAGCGCCATCCACCGCCTGAGTGACCGAGCAGACGGTCCGTTTGTGCGTGTGAATTGCGGCGCCTTGAGCGAGAGCCTCTTGGAGAGCGAACTGTTTGGGCATGTGCGCGGTGCCTTCACCGGTGCCATCAACAATCGCACGGGTCGATTCGAAGCCGCGCATTCGGGCACGATTTTTCTCGACGAAATCAACTCCACCACGCCTCATTTGCAGGTCAAATTGCTGCGCGTGTTGCAGGAACGCGAATTCGAACGCGTCGGGGACACCAACACCGTCCGCGTCGATACGCGTGTGATCGCAGCGAGCAATCGGGAATTACTCGACCTGGTCCACGACGAGCGATTTCGGGAGGATCTGTATTGGCGATTAAACGTCGTTTCCATTCGCCTGCCACCGCTGCGAAATCGTCGCGAAGACATTCCGGCACTCGTCCATCACTTTTTGAATTTCTACTCCGAAGCAAACGAACGTTACGTCGTTCACATCCAACCGGCAGCCCGCGAAGCGCTGCAGGACTACCACTGGCCCGGCAATGTGCGTGAATTGCAGAACTACATCGAGCGTGCCGTGGTGTTGGCGGAGGGAGATGAATTGACCGTCGACTTACTGCCGGATGTCGTGCTGGGCAAGGAACGACCCCAAGCCGCACGTCTGGCAGGAGCCGACCTGGAAACCCTGACGTGCGCCGTGGTCGAACAGGGACTGTCCAACTCGACACCCGAGGAAGACAGCCTGCACGCCAAGATTGTCAATCGAGTCGAGCGGGAATTGCTGGCTCAAGTGATGATCGCTTGCAACAACGTGCAGATCAAAGCCGCAAAGAAACTCGGAATCAACCGCAACACCCTGCATAAAAAGCTCAAGGAATACAACCTGGAAAACTAGGTTTTCGCTGAGACCGGTTTGCGTTTCCGCCAGGTTGTCTTACATTCATCGCCATGATATCCGGGATGACGATCACCTGTTTCACCGGCAGTTATCTGCTGGCGCTCGCCGCAGCGATTGCCCGGTTCATTTTTCGCGATCGGGTGCGCCCCTGGGTGGGCCTGATCCTGGGCGGCGTCGGGCTGTTCGCCCACACGTTGTACCTCTGGAAAGAAGCGGATGCGGCCCTCGAAGGCGGCTATCCTCTGTTTTCCAGCTGGCATGACTGGTGCCTGCTCGCTTCTTGGATCCTTGCAGCGGCCTACCTGGGGTTGCTCATCCGCCACGCTGAAAACGCCGTCGGACTTTTTCTGCTCCCGCTGGTCCTCGGTTTGATCGGGGTTGCGATCGCCGTTCAAGACGGTGGCCGCTTTTCGCGCGATGAAGCGCTCAACATCTGGCGACTCGTTCATGGACTCGCCTTGATGGCGGGAACCGTATCCGTGCTGTTGGGATTTGGTGCCGGCGTGATGTACCTGACGCACTCGTACCGGCTGAAGCGGAAGCTGCTTTCCAGGCAAGGTTTCCGTCTGCCCAGCCTCGAGTGGCTGCAGCACTTCAATCGCCGCACCCTCTGGATCTCCACGGGCTTGCTGGCTGTGGGACTGCTCTCCGGCATCGCCTTGAACCTGGCCAACCGCGGCCAGTCGATTGGATGGGGCGATCCGGTGATTCTGTCGAGCGGTGTGCTGTTCGTCTGGCTGCTGGCAGTTTGCCTATTCGAATGGTTCTACGTTCCGGCCCGACAAGGTCGCAAGGTGGTCTATTTAACGCTTGCCAGCTTTATCTTTTTGTCGCTTGCGCTCGCGTTTGTTTTATTTGGCAAGCACGCCAGTGGTTCGAAGCCGCCGCTCGCGAACGATGCGGGAGCATCGGTCGGAGGGACCGAGCCATGAAATTGCATGTGGTGGGATGCAGCCATCACAACGCGTCGGTGGCGGTACGCGAAAAACTTGCCTTTAGCCCGGATCAAGCCCGTGAGGCACTTGGGCAATTGCGGCAACGATTTCCGCGCTCCGAGGCCGTCGTATTGTCGACCTGTAATCGAGTCGAAATCTACGTTGCTTCGGAAGATCCAGGTGGTTGTCCGAGCCATCACGACGTCGCATCGTTCCTGGCGGAGTTTCACGGTCTGAATCCGTTGGAGGTCTTTGAGGAGCTTTTCGAGCGGACGGGCGAGGACACGATCCGTCACTTGTTCACCGTCGCGGCCAGTCTCGACAGCATGGTGGTCGGCGAAGCCCAGATCCATGCGCAGGTGAAACAGGCCTATGAAATGGCTCGCGCGGGCAATGCTGCAGGCACGTTGCTGCATGGCGCATTTCAAGCTGCCATTCGCGTTGCTCGACGTGTTGCCAACGAAACCGCAATTCAGCAAAAACGCATCAGCATCCCCAGCGTCGCTGTTGGCGAATTCGCCATGAATTTTTTCGAGCGGTTTGATGACAAACGGGTGCTCGTTATTGGCGCCGGCGAGATGGGCGAAGAGACCCTGCGCTACCTGCGTGATGAACAAGCCCGGGACATCGTTATCATCAACCGCACCCTTCCACGATCCGCCGACCTTGCTGCACGGGTGGGCGGACGGGCCGAGCCTTGGGATCGATTGCCGCAAATGCTCGCCGAGGCCGACATCGTGATCAGTACCACGGGTGCGACCGAACCGGTCGTGACACTCGACATGTATCGCCCCGTCCATGTGGCTCGCGCACAGCGACCCTTGTTCGTGCTCGATCTGGCCATCCCCAGGGACTTTGACCCGCAGATTGCAGACTTACAAGGCATTTACCTGTACACCATCGACGACTTGCAGCAGGTCTGCGACACGAATCGACAAGCTCGCGAGAAAGAGTGGCCCCATGCCGAGCGGATCATCGACGAGGAAACCGACCGCTACATGCGCGAGTTGCACCATCGCGCGACCGGACCGACGATCCGACGGCTTAAAGAGCGTGCCGATGAAGTCAAGCGGGATGAACTACAGCGGCTCCTGAACAAGCTCGCACTCAACGACCCGCGTGCCACCGAGGAAATCGGTAACGCTTTCGACCGGCTCGTAAACAAGCTGCTTCACCCGCCCTTGGAATCGCTGCGCAATGAAGCCGATTCCGGAACTCCGCACGGACTGCTTGAGGCGCTCAAACGACTCTTCGGCCTGCACGACTGATAGGTCGATCGCGCTCCTTCTGTTGATCCGCCGCCGCCAAAAAAAACAGCCGCTCGAAAGAGCGGCTGAGTAGCTTGATCCATTGCGGTCGGGACGACTACCAATCTTCGTCTTCTTCTTCCTCGTCTTCGTCCTCATCCCAGTCGTCGTCGTCCTCGTCGTCCCAGTCTTCATCTTCCTCGTCGTCCGCTTCCTCGTCTTCGCCGTCTTCTTCGCCGTCTTCTTCGGCGTCCTCTTCCTCATCGAATTCCTCGTCGTCGTCGACCTCTTCCCATTCCTCGTCTTCGAGGTCTTCGTCGTCGAGTTCTTCGTCGTCGAAGTCCTCGTCCTCACCTACATCGTCGCCGTCTTCTTCCTCGTCGTCATCCTCATCGTCATCCTCGTCGTCGAAGTCGTCCTCCGCATCGTCGAAGTCATCGTCTTCCATACGGATCGACTTCAACGCGGAATCCAAGTCACCAACCGACGACGAAGTCGCAGGCTGTCGCGGGGTCCTGGGCCAGATTGCGCGAGCAAAATCAGTCACGGTCACGTCTATTTCCTCCTCGTGTCGTCCAATTATTCCGCGTCGCTCGTCGGGTGCTCGGTTTCGACGCCTTCCGGTTCGATGTCGGACAAATCTCTCGCTAACGGGTTACAGGCTAAAGGATCGATTGTAGTCGCAGGTGCTTTGTTTGCGTTGATCGTGCCATCCAGTTCGGAATCTGCTCCGGCACGGGATTCGGTTCCGGCTTTTCGACCGGAGTTTTTCAGCTGGTCGGCACGAGGCAACTGGTCCAGGTCCACCAAGCCGAACGTCTGCAAAAATCTTTTGGTTGTGCCGTATTGGTAGGGTCTGCCGAGTTCGTCTCCTCGCCCGCAAATGCGGACCAGGTCGCGTTCCATCAGCTGACGCAACATTTCGCCGCAGTTCACACCCCGTATCGCTTCGATATCCGCTCGTAACACCGGCTGCCGATAGGCGATCACCGCCAAGGTTTCCAGAGCCGGCGCTGACAAACGAATCTCTGCCGGCACATGACCCAATCGACGCAGCCAGGAGGCAAAACCGGACCGCGTTAGCAACTGAAATCCGCCAGCAATCTCCTCCACGCGAAACGCACGACCTTCGTTATCGAATCGTTGGTTGAGACGGCGAATAAGTGTACGCGCTTCCGTGCCGTCCGCCAAGTTGGCGTATTGGCTCAGTCGTCGTGCCGAGAGCGGTTCGCGTGCCAGGAATAAGATCGCTTCCAGACGTTGCAAACGCAACGCCACCGGCTCCTCATCCGTGGGGTCGCTCGATCGGTCCGGCTCCACCGGTTCGGACGATCCGCCGCCTCCTCTACGCGTCCGCGCCGCCAGGTTCCCGCAGAACGTTGATCGGCAATTCAACTGGAAAACATTCGGCAGGCAGTACCTGCGCGAAATACTTTTCAGGGCTTGAGCAGGATGGACGGGCGGTACTCGCATTCGATTAAGCCGTTTTTCTACAAGACTTTAACGCAAGCCAGGGCCACCCGGAGGCAGGGCGGGATCGATCGATCACCCTCCACTTGATGCGGGAAAACGGCTGGCTCTCCAGCCTGATTCCCCCGCCACGACTCGCGTCGCTCCCCCGATCACTCCCGGGGCGACGTTTTCGTTTCCCGCCGCGCCGACCACTCCTCCACTTCCATCAATACCTGCTCCATCGCCACGATCGGGTCCTCCGAAGTGGCTTCGAAGGGTCGCAAATAGACTACCGTGCCGGGGATCGACATGCGACAGTGGAACCGGTACTGGCGATCGTTGTCGTGGAGCTGCTCCAACACGTAGTAGTCGACGCCCAGTTCCTGCAATCGAGCTTGAATCGCCGTGTATTGTTCCCGATCGACGGCCACGTCGTCCGGCGGCAAACGGCGGATGCCAGGTACTCCCGATGGTTGTGCCGGGTTCCGCGCCGTATCCAGGCCGACCGATGCGTTCTCCCCGGCCGGTGACCGCACCCCATCCCGTTCCGTATCCGAATTGCTCAGGAGATCGGCTTGCGTGCTTGCCGAGCTGCCCCGATCGGAGCGCGAGTCCGACCGGCCTGCCGGTCGCTTGACCGACGCCGCTTCCGCATGGGCGCGCGAATCCTGCGGTGGCGGTCCCCACTGCGGAAGCAGTGACAACACCGGCATCACGCAAATAAAGGTCACGATCGATATCAGCCTTACTGCCTTCACGCCCTTCGATCCCCAATCTTCTCACCCGTTTCTCACCGGGCACTCACACCGTTCAGAAACCCGTTCCAGACATACGTTGTCGACATCCATCCACGATCTCCGTCCACCAGATCCGTTCAGGAAATGTTGGTTCAGGACACCGAATCAGGCCGAGCCTTGCCGGGCGGGCGGAACGCGCACCACGCGTCGTGCACGTCCTCGATCGGTCGGCGGCTCTTGCGCACTAAGTTACCGGTGGAAAACATTTTCCGACACGAACCTGCGCATCCTATCCACCGGCTCGGAATCCGCAAAGGTCGAAAACAAGGAGGTTCTATGGGGCAAGCGGGATGAACATCGATGTTCGTCGAACCACGGCTAAGCGAACGATCGCCCTGCAAACGGGTTTGCCAAGACAAACTAGTGTAGGGCTCGAATCGGGCCTACAATGAAGCACCGCGATTTCATTGATTCCGATGGTGAATGCATGACCCCGAGCCGGGCGCCGTCCCGATTTCGTTCCTACCTCATACCGGTTTTGTCCACCGTCCTCGGCCTGCTAGCAGCCAGCGGTTGGATTCTCCTGTTCGGTCGCGTGGAAGGGCTGGAGTTTTGCCCCCGAACCTTTGAGTTCCGTAGCTTCTCTTATGTGGAGGTCCCCCTGCTGCGCATTCAAGTTTGGCCGGTAAGTCGGGAACTAGAGGCCAATGAAGCAGCCGACTACCTCGTGGCCGAGGGGTTCGTAGGGAAGCAGAACCCGGCCAGGCAGAGCACAGAGAACCAGAGCACAGAGAACCAGAGCACAGATCAGCAGGGCCCGGATCAAGACAACCTCGGGACGCAAAGGCAGGGGGAGCGAAACGCGCAAAACACAGACGCATCCGCGTCTTCAACGTGGCACTTGGTCACCGTCAATCGTAATGGCAATATTGGCAAGGGAGATGCCGATCTGTTGTATCGGAGTCTGAACCTGCGGGATCACACTTCGCAGTCGGTATGGATCCGATGGTCACAGGGTCACCGGGACATGGCGGGGGTTCTCTGGCCTGAGGTGGAACGGCTGGCGGAATTAGAGCTTTACTTTCTCATCCCGCCGCTACTCGAGGCGGTGCTTGGCGAGCAAGACTTGATGACGATGGAGCGTACACTTCAGCAACGGTTGTTTCGGGCGGTGCGAATGCATGCCGAGACGCAAGCCGAACTGGGGCGGCACCGCAATGCGATGGACTTGTACGACGAAGCGCTGCGCCATATCGAACCGGGATCCGACGAAGCCGAAGCGGTCCGTGCCGCGCGACAGAAGTCGGCGTTCAGCGTGGGAGCCGCAGGTGAGGCAAAGGGTTAGCCATGGTCGAGCGAATCCAACTCGATAACAACGCCACGACGCCGCTCTCGCCAGCGGTGCGAGACGCCATGGTGCGCTGTTGGGAATCGCTGGATGGGAATCCTTCGAGTCAACACCAAGGCGGCCAACAGGCTCGTTGTTGGCTGGAGGAGGCTCGCGATGCGATTTTGAAATCGCTGGGTGCCGACTCGAAAGATCGACTGCTCTTCACAAGCGGCGGCACCGAGTCCAACCATCTGGCACTCCTTGGATTCGTGGGCGATCGCCCCTCGCATGTTCTGGTATCAGCGATCGAACACCCGAGTTTGCTGGGTGCAGCGACCTTGCTACGAGCGCACGGCCATCAAGTCGATTTCATCCCCGTAAACAATCGGGGATTGGTCGAACCGGAATCGGTCCGCCGGTTGTTGACCCCTGCAACGCGGCTGGTCAGCGTCATGCTCGCCAATAACGAAACCGGCGTTTTGCAGCCCGTGCGGGAACTGGCGCAGATTTGCCGTCAGCACGGTGTGCTTGTTCACACCGATGCCGTGCAAGCCGTTGGGAAAATACCGGTTGAGTTTCGCGACCTGGGAGTCGATGGGCTGACATGCACGCCACACAAATTCCACGGGCCAG
>JBJOLO010000365.1:0-4541 GCA_046045565.1 Planctomycetota bacterium
GGGGGAGGCATGCGAACCGGACAGGTGATCGGATCAACCAATCGATACGCCGAACATCCGGTCGATCGACCTGTGCAGTTCCAGGAAATCTTCGCCACGCTGTATACGAAGGCGGGGCTCAGCCTGAACACCCGCGAATTCGATCTCCGCGGACGTCCCCAGTACCTGGTCGATCCCGGTATCGAACCGATGCGAGAACTGATCGGTTAGTCACGGCCCCTTCACGATCCCTATTCGGTGTCTGCCAAATCGGGTTCGTGGATCATCGTGAAGTTTTTCGAGTGGAGTGTCTCGAGCGCATGTTCGGTGTTGTCGACCATCAGGGCCACCGCAGGGCGGCCGTGCGGACGCACCATAAACGGGTAGGCTTGCACGATGTTGATTTCAGCCTGAAGCAGCGCCGTGCAGATCTGCAGCAGCGGTTGGGGTGAATCGGGCAACTCGATCCCGATTAACTCGCTCTCGATCATCGCCAGTCCGGCCCGTTCGAGGATCTCGCGGCCTCGCTCGGGATCGCTCAACAACAGCCGCACGAAGGCGCATTCCGTCGCGTCGTTGATTGACAACGCGACCACCCGCACCTTACTGCCCTCGAAGCGTCGAATCACTTCGATCAGCTGGCCAACACGATTTTCCAGGAAAATCGTAAACTGCCGAAGCGTCGGGAATGTCTTCCCCCGCATCGTCGTATAATCTGTGCCTGCCCCTTCCCCAAAACTCATAATCTAGGCTGCTTCCCCAAAGATCGTTATTCTACGGAACCGTAACTTGATGGAGACGAACCTTCACGGGTTCCAAACTTAACCGGGGCGAATCGCCGGCTGACGAAAACCGTCCCTCGCCCCGCAAGCCGTTTATACGGCAACGACTGGGGATGGTCAACAGAACGTTTTTGATATGCACCAACAACACGAACACTGCTTTCGAGTCCGCTATCAGGAAACCGACGCCCAGGGCCGCGTCCATCATGCCAATTACCTGACCTGGTTTGAAATCGGGCGAGTAGAGATGCTGCGAGCATCAGGGTACCGCTATCGCGAACTGGAAGATGCCGGCATCATGCTGGTGGTAGCCGACATTGGTTGCCAGTACTACCAACCTGCCCTGTACGATGATCTCATCCGGCTGGTAACCACGACCGTCGCCGCCAAGGGGGCTCGTATTGAGCACCGGTATCAAGTTTTTCGGGACGAGACCCTGCTCGCCGAAGGCTATTCCACGGTCGCCTGTATCGATCGCACGGGCCGGGTCAAACGTTTACCCGATTTCCTGCTCGGTCGCACTCAGTCTGCCGACGAATCGGCGACCTAGATTCATGCCGCTCCCGCATCCGGCTCCCTCAAGCCATTGCCGAGTGCCTCTCCTGAACGCCGCTCCATCACAACTCGAGATAGCGTCGCCCGTCGTTTGATCGCGATCTCGGGCGGACTCCCATCGAATTTGGCGGCTCCGGCCGATTAAAGAATCGGGCAGACGTCGAACCATTCACGACCGTCTCGCGCGATCCAGTCTGACGCCGCAACCGGCCCCCATTCGCCCGACGGGTAGGTGAGCAAGCGCGGGGCTGCGGGACTGTGCCAAGCCGCCAGGATCGGATCGATGATTCCCCAGGCCAACTCCACTTCGTCGCTACGCGCGAACAGGCTCGCATCACCCGACAAGGCATCGAGCAACAACCGCTGGTACGAATCAGGAATGGGTTTGGAGCGATCTTGCTGAAAGCGGAAATCCAGGTGCGACAACTGCAATCGCATGCCTGCATCGGGAACTTTGGATTGAAAGTGCAACTGGATTCCTTCGGCGGGTTGCACCTGAATCACCAATCGATTGGCTTCGACATGGCGACGCGGTCCATCGGCGAACAGCAATTGCGGAGGCGTACGGAACTGGATGACGATTTGGGTAGTCCGGCAGGACATTGCCTTCCCGCTTCGCAAATAGAACGGCACGCCATTCCATCGCCAATTATCGACATGCATCTTCAGAATCGCAAAGGTCGCGGTCTGACTTTGCGGCGCAACTCCGGCACTGCCGAGATAACCGTCGTACTGACCGCGGACGGTGTTTTGGGCAAAATCCGCGCCCTCCATCGGCCGCACAGCTCGCAGCACTTTCACCTTCTCGTCGCGTACCAATTCGGCTTCGTAGCGCGCCGGCGCTTCCATCGCGGTGATCGTCAGCAGTTGTAGCAGATGGTTCTGGAACATGTCCCGAAGCACGCCCGATTCTTCGTAGTAGGCCGCTCGCTTGCCTACATCGACCTCCTCGGCCACCGTAATCTGCGCATGATCAATGTAGTTCCGGTTCCAGATCGGCTCGAAAATACTATTCGCGAATCGCAACACGAGCAGATTCTGGACCGTCTCCTTCCCCAGGTAATGGTCGATCCGAAACACCTGCTTTTCCGAGAAGACCTCGTGCAAAGCTCGATTGAGCGCCTTGGCCGTCGCCAAGTCGGTCCCGAATGGTTTCTCGATGATGATCCGCCGCGGTCCATTCGATTCATCAGCCAATCCCACCGCACCCAGTTGTGCGGCGACGGGTGCGTACAGTTTCGGGAGGGTGGAAAGATAGTACAGTCGCGAGCTCTTTTCTCCACCTTCTAATTTCACGAGCGCGTCGCGCAGCGCAGCGAAATCCTCGGCCTTGCCGATGTCACCCGGCTGATAGTGAATCGATTCCGCAAAGCGACCCCACGACTCGGCCGAGAAATTGCGGGGCTCGAATTTCTCGGTTGAAGCAGCCAGTTCTTTCCGCCAAGCCGCACTGTCGTAGGGGGTACGGGAGACGCCAACAACCCGCGTCTGCGCCGGCAAGCGACCTTTCTGAAACAACTGGTAGAGCGCGGGGATAAGCTTCCGACTGGTTAAGTCACCCGACGCCCCGAAAATCACGATAGTTGCTGACATAGCTAGAATCGCATGGCCGTAAAGCCACCGTCCACGTAGTACTCGGAGCCGGTAATAAAACTACCCGCCGTGCGGGACAACAGTAGCAGGGCGGCACCGACCAGTTCCTTGGGGTCCCCGAACCGCGCCATCGGGGTCTGACTCATGATGCTGGCCGTTCTCGATTCGTCCAACAGTTTTCGATTCTGTTCGGCCGGAAAGAATCCGGGACAGAGCACATTGACGCGAACACCCTGGGGTGCGAATTCGCGAGCAAGATTCTTGGTCAAGTTCACCACCGCCGCTTTCGATGCGGCGTAGGCAAAGACCTTCGACAGCGGCAAATGAGCCGTGACACTGCCGATGTTCAAGATCGCTCCCCCACGCGTTTGCGTAGCCATCTGCGGCGCGAATTGCTGGCAGGCAAGGTGAGTCGACGTCAGATTGCCATCTACGACACGCCGCCAGTCCTCATCCGTGATCTCCGCGTAAGGCACCGCCGAGTTCACGCCGGCGCAATTCACGAGCATCTCCACCGAGCCGGTGAGCTTCAGCGATTCTCGCAGCAGTTTTCCGATCGAATCACGCTGCGTCGCGTTGACTTCGAGGAAACTGGCGGAACCACCGAGTTTTTCGATGGCCGCAACGCGCAGCGATCCCCGTTCCGAGTTGCTACCCGCGATCACGACATGAGCCCCCGCCTGGGCTAAGCCTTCGGCCAACGCCCCGCCCAGCGTGCCCGTCCCGCCGATAACCACGGCGACTTGGCCCTGCAGACCGAATAGCGATTCTAGGAACGTGTTGCTCATGTTCGCAGCGGCTCAGGTTTTGGTCGGCCTCGGTTTGCAGGGAAGCAGTTGGCGGAATCTTGGGTCTGCGGCGGTTTACGTGCGAGGTGTTTTGCGTTTCGCCAGCCAGTCGGTGTGAAAGACTCCTTCACGATCGGTCCGCTGATACGTATGGGCACCGAAGTAATCACGCTGTGCTTGCAAGAGATTGGCAGGCAGGAACGCGCGGCGGTAGCTATCGTAGTAGGCGAGTGCCGTGCTGAAGGCCGGAACCGGAATCCCCTGCTGCGTTGCTACCGTCACCACGTGACGCCAAGCTGCTTGTCCCTTGTGCACGGCTTCGGTGAAGTACGGATACAAGAGAAGGTTCTCGAGGTTCGGCTGTGCGTCAAACGCTTCTTTGATGCGGTCGAGGAACTGAGCGCGAATAATGCAACCGCCTCGCCATAGCAAAGCGCAATCTCCGTAATTCAGCGGCCAATCATGCTCCTTCGCTGCCGCCTGCATCTGCACAAAGCCTTGGGCGTAACTGCAGATCTTGGAGGCGTACAGCGCCTGCCGGACCGACTCGATGAACTCGTCCCGATTGCCCGCAAACTTGCCTGCGGAAGTCGGGCCTTGGAGCACCTGGCTTGCGCGGACCCGTGCGGCTTTCACCGCGGAGAGGCAACGTGCGTAAACCGCCGAGGTCACCAGCGTGCTCGGCACCCCCAGATCGAGCGCCAATTGACTCATCCACTTGCCGGTCCCCTTCGCGCCGGCCGTATCCAGGATCTTGTCGACCAACTCGCCGTCGGCAAGATCATCGGCCACGCTGAAAATATCGCGTGTGATCTCGATCAAATAGCTCTGTAGCTCACCACGA
>JBJOLO010000377.1:0-3241 GCA_046045565.1 Planctomycetota bacterium
TGCCCGATATTTCGGGTGCCGCTGAATTGTTGCGAGGCGATCAACTGTTACGCGCCGATCGCTTGCTTGCCAAACGCCTGGACGGCGTCTATCGGCCCGGCGCCATCTACTTGCGCGTCCCGCAATTGCTGAGTTCCCTGGCGTTTGGAACCAGCAATGGACGAATCGTGACCAGTTTTCTGATCCTGCCCTACGGCGGTGCCTTTCTTATTCTGGAATTTGCCAAGTACTTGCTTCATTCGTTGGGCGGAGCTGTCTCGGTGATACGGGATCCCGATGCGGATGAGCCAGCGGAAGCAGTTCGTCAAATCTCGACAGGCGAGGCCGATCCCGCTTCTGCGACCACGACGGCCGCTGGCGGGGATACGGGGCGCTCGGCGGGGGAGACTGGCGAAAACGATTCGAATGGGGAAACGGCTCCCGAGTCGCCACCGACAGTCCATTCGCCCGAGCCATCGAACGGTCCGGAGAATCGGCCACCAGAAGCGGACTCGCCGAAGGCAGCGGAAGGTGGGGCGGATACCGCGACGTCCGTGGCACCAGCCGATCCATCGGGCGCCGCCGATAAGCCTGACCCGGTGGCGGACAAGGCCGACAAGCCCGTCGCCGTGGCAGAAAAGCAAAGCGAGACGGTGGCGGCTGGCCAAGAAATCGCCTCGACGCAAAGTGATGGTGTATCCGCAAAAAGCGAATCGGCTGTAACGCAGGAGGCGTCAGACCCCGAGTCGACAACCATTTCGCCATCCGATGCGGTGGCGAATCCGACGAGCGATTCCGGCACGCCGGCTTCGAACGAATCGGAAACAACCCGTTCGATCGCGCGGCAACCGGTCGCGCCAGCGATTCGTGCTGCCACGTGGCAGGAGACTCTGGAATTCTACGGTTTGGTGCTTCTGGTCGGTACGTTCCTGCTGGCGTTGATTCATCGGCCGCGGTTCCGATCGGTATGCAGTGAGTGTTTATGGCATCTTTGGCGGTTAATACGGTTCCTGGTCTATGAAATCCCTGCAGGGATTTTGCAATCGAAGTGGATGCAGTGGGTTCTACAAAGTCCGCTCTATACGATTTTGCGGAATTACGTTGTCCGCCCCACCGTGTTCACCGCCTTTGCATTGCTCGCACTGCGCGTTTGGCAGGTCCGATTGGACCCGGATTCGACATTGAATGTCTTTCTGGGCATCAATCTATTTCTAAACTCGTCGATCGGCCGGTATGCAGACGAGTGGCTGACCGATGTGCTGGTGCGAGCATGGCATGACCTGCGGATGCGCCTGTTTGCTGCTGCGATTCAATTTGTTGCCGACTGGTCTCACCGGGTGATGGAATACCTGGAGCGGGTTTTGTACGCGGTGGACGAGTGGCTTCGCTTTCGCGCAGGTGATTCGCGGATCTCGATTGCATACAAGGCGGTGATGAGCGTGGTGTGGGCCGTGATGACGTACTGCATTCGGATTTACGCCACCTTGTTGATTGAGCCGCAGGTGAATCCGATCAAGCATTTTCCGGTCGTCACGGTGTCGCACAAGATCATGTTGCCGTACAGCTTGGTGCTGACCCGGATTGTTGCCACGCCGCTGGAACCGTTTCTCGGAAAGATCCTGGCGAACGCGATTGCTGCGGTGACGGTGTTTTTGATGCCGGGACTTTTCGGTTTTTTGGTTTGGGAATTGAAGGAGAATTGGCGGCTCTATGCCGCGAATCGGTCGCGTGTACTGAAGCCGTCGATTATCGGACGCCATGGTGAATCGCTGCCGCGACTCTTGCGACCCGGGTTCCATTCGGGAACGGCTCCCAAACTGTTTGCCCGGCTGCGGCGAAGTTTGCGGAAAGCGCAGCGCTCGGGTGATTGGAAGGCAGTGAACAGTTGTCGTGCCTTGCGACGTGAAGTCGAGCGTCAATTGCAGCGGTTTGGTGATCGCGAGTTCTGTGTATTGTTGGAGGAGTGCGGTTTTCACGGGCACGGCATGCTGCAGTGCAGCGCGGCGCGGATTGCAACCAACCGCATTGAGATCGAGTTTCGCCGGGCCGGTGAAATCCCCGGTTCGCTCCACGTCATCTTCGAAGATCACTCGCCTTGGTTGATCGCCTCGGTGCGCACCGCCGGTTGGGAGCAATCATTCGATGCGGTGGAGCAGCGTCGATACCTGACGGCGCTGATGGGACTCCTGAAACTGGCGGCCGTCGATTTGATTGACGAGCGGATCCGTCTCGATATCGATCGACCCTATCAATGGTATCAGTGCGGTCCGACGGGGATTGTGGTGATTGCCGGTCCGACTCCCGAAGAACGCCACGTTGTGCCCCTCGTTTCCGAGTCGGGCGTGCCTTACCGCGATCAGGATCCGGTGATTGATACCACCGAAGTCGGACTGGAAAAGCTGCCCCTGGTTTTTGGCCAGGCATCGATCTTGTGGGATGATTGGATTGGAACGTGGAAGCGGTTGAGTGAACCGGGGGAACGCGAAACGACCGCCTTGTCGCCGTCAGCGTAGACCGCGTTCTGCCTTCCTGCGCAACATGAGGCGGTTCCCTACTTGCGGTGAAGAGGTCGCTTACATCGCGGGCACGCGTCACACTGACGGACAGGGCTAGGGAGCCGGCATCGGCGACGCACTGCTATTGATTGCCTTGCGATTTCGCAGCGACAGCGATCGCTTCGTGTCTGCCTTCACTCGTCCAGGTCTCTTCGTAATGAACGATTGCCAGCGGTGCGAGGATCTGTCGAAGTTCGCCTTCTTCGAGGAGAAACGCCGGGCCGGGGCGCGGATGGCGTTCGAGGTTTTTTCGAGTTGGCTGTACGACCACGATTCGGCCTCGTTCCGATAACGCGGCGGCAACCTGCTGCAACAGCGGTCGCCAGAGAAAGTGAAAACATACGATCAAGTCCCAAGAACCGGGTGGAACACCGAGGCGTTCGAGGTCTCGCTCCATGGGCTGAAGCGTCACTCCGGCGTCGCGAGCCCGCTCTTGGGCCATGGCAAGTGCAACGGGAGAGATATCCGCGACCGTCATCTGCCAGCCGCGTTGTGCGAGCCAAATGGCGTGTCGACCGACTCCGCCAGCCACATCCAGGCCTCGGCCGGGCTTCGGCAAGAACCGCTCCAGATCGGTAAAGATCCGCGAGGGCGACGGGCCGGCATGTTCGCCCGCAAGGTAGCGAGCGTTCCAGCGTTCACGCGAATCACTTGCTGGGTCGCTCATCGACTGTGCAAACCCGGATCTCGGGCGACGGACCGGATGA
>JBJOLO010000441.1:0-3660 GCA_046045565.1 Planctomycetota bacterium
GCGAAGCACAAAGGCGGATCAGGTAATGAGGCCCGCGCGATCGGGTTCTCGAATCCCAAGACGGCCAAGCGATTGATTGACAGTGCGAAAGCGAAAAAGATCGCTGATCTGTCCGTGGTTATGGATGATGACCTGCCGGTAACGTGGACGGGTATCGGGCCGGGTGAAGAGGCAACGCGTTATTTGGGCAAGACGCTCAATGCGTTTTCGAAAACGCGAGGCCCCTATTTCGCTCGAACGCATACACTCGACAGCCAAGCCGGGACGCACGTGATCACGCCGAGCTACGCGCTGCCGCCCAAGGGCTTTGATCGCAAGAATTTCTCGCCCGAAGTTCGTCGGGAACTCGAGGCCTTTGAGTTGAAGCACGGGCCGCTTCCGCCAGGGAGCATTACCGTCGATCGCGTGCCGCTCGACCAAATGGTCGGCGATGCGCATCCGATCGATGTCTCTTCGTTGGTGGGGACACTCGACAAGGGCAAGTGGCCCGGCTCGCCGACGATTACCCTGGAGTTTGTGAAGCAGCACGAGCAAAAGCGACCGATCAAGGCGGGCGAGGTGGTGATTTTCGTGTCGGGTTATAGTGACGCGCATTTCAAGCCGCTGCCCGAGGCTCCGGAAGTCGATCGAGTATTCACGGCGCCGTTGACTGGAAAGGCCGAGGGATGGCCGGCACCGGCACCCGAAGTCCTTGCCTATCTGGCTGACAAGGGCGTGCGTTGTGTCGGCACCGATGGACCAACGATGGGCGGGGTCGAAACGGGGCGATCGATGCAGGTCTACTGGACCGCCGCATCGAAGGGCATGGTGCTCGTTGAATACCTGACCGGAGTGAAGTCACTTCCGGAGAATTTCTACTTCATTTTCGCCCCCATCCGAATCGCCGGACTTCGTGCCGGTTACGGTCGGGCTTTGGCGGCTTATTGATTCCGGGACAACTGCGGTTTCCGTCAGGTGATTGATTGTGATTTGGTGTCGAAGGAGGAAATGAAAGCGTGGCGAACGACAATTCAGGCTTAGCGTTGACGTGGGATCGCGTGCGATGGTTGTATCGGACGATGCAGATCATTCGGCAGTGCGAAGAGCAGTTAGCCAAATCGCACCAGCGAGGCTTGATCCACGGCGCTTGTCACACCTATGTGGGTCAGGAAGCGGTGGCCACCGGCGTTTGTGCTCACCTCGGCCGCGAAGACGTTGTGTTCAGCACGCATCGTGGACACGGCCATGCCTTGGCGAAAGGCATGCCGCCCCGCGAGTTGATCGCGGAGTTGTTCGGACGCGCGACTGGCTGCTCACGAGGTCGCGGAGGAAGCATGCATTTGTTTTCTCCCGAGATTGGCATGATGGGCACGAGCGGCATCGTGGGGCCATGCATCCTACAGGCAGCCGGTGCCGGCTACAGTTTCAAGCTGTTAGGCAAGCAGAACGTGGGCGTGGCATTTTTCGGCGATGGTGCGGTAAACAACGGCGCATTTCATGAGGGGTTGAACCTCGCGTCGATCTGGAAACTGCCTGTGATTTTCGTATGCGAGAACAACCAATTCGCGACCGAAGTTCCGTTTTCCTATGCGGCCGGGAATCCTTCCGTCGGCAGTCGCGGTACGGCCTACGGCATGGCGGGAGTAACCGTAGATGGCAATGACGTGATGCTGGTTCATGCGGCAGCCGCCGACGCCGTACGCCGCGCTCGAGCCGGGGAAGGGCCGACCCTGATCGAGTGTCGTACCTACCGAACGCGGGCCCACGCGGAAGGCATGGGTGACTTTACCTACCGGACTCGAGAGGACGTTGAAGAATGGAAGCGTCGCTGTCCAATCGAAACGCTGCGTCGTCTTATTGCGTCCGGAGAGTTGCGTGAGCAGCCGACGGGAACGGCTATTTCCACTGCGGAACTCGATGCGATCGATGACGAGATTGCAAAGATGATCGCCGAAGCGCAACATCATGCCGAAACCAGTCCCTGGCCTGCCGCGGATACGGCCACAACGCATGTATACGCCGCTTCCAGTCCTGCGGTCGCAGAACCGGCCTCGCCTGGAACGCGTGAAACGACGTATGTGAAAGCAACTTGGGAAGTGCTCGCCGACGAGATGGAGCGAAACCCGAAGATCTTCGTATTCGGCGAAGGTATCGGCAAACGCGGGGGTAATTTCCAGACGACGTTAGGACTATACGAGAAGCATGGCGCGATGCGTTTGTGCGACACGCCGATCTGTGAGCGCGGTTTCGTTGGAGTTGCCGGTGGCGCCGCCATGACCGGAACGCGACCCGTGGTCGATTTCATGTTCGCCGATTTCGTGCTCGACTCCGTCGGTGAGATCGTAAATCAAATCGCCAAGATTCAGTACATGTCGAGCGGTCGGATTACGATGCCGATTCTGATGCGAGGATGCATCGGCATCGGGCACTCGGCGGCCACGCACCACTCGGGAAGCTACTACGCGATGTACAGTCATTTCCCGGGCCTGCGAGTCGTCGTGCCGTCCAATCCGTATGATGCCAAAGGTCTGTTCCGCCACGCACTGCGATGCAACGATCCGGTGTTGTTTCTCGAGCACCGCGAACTCATGTCGGTAAAGGGGCCGGCCCCTGAAGGAGATTACGAAATCCCGTTCGGTCAGGCACGCGTTGCGAGGTCCGGAGAACACGTCACGATTGTGGCGTTGGCGCTAATGGTGCGAAAATCGCTCGAGGCAGCGGCGAAACTGGCTGCAGAAGGCGTATCGGTGGAGGTGATCGATCCGCGAACCGTTCAACCTCTTGATACCGAGACCATTCGTCGATCTGTGCATAAGACCGGACGATTGTTGGTTGTGGACGAGTCGTTCGAGCCATTCGGCTTCACGGCCGATGTTGCCGCAAGGATGGCCGATGTGGCCTTCGATGACCTCGATGCGCCCATCAAGCGAATCCACGGAGCTTTCTCGCCCACTCCCTACAGTCCGCCGCTCGAGCAGGCGGTTGTTCCCAATGTTGAAACGATCATCAGCGCGGTGCGCGCTCTCCTGGAGGAATAAGGTCGATGGCGATTGAGATCACCGTCCCGCGACTCGGCTGGTCGATGGATGAAGGCACCTTCACGCAATGGTTGAAGCAGGAAGGCGAATGGGTCCGCAAGGGCGACATGCTGTTTGTGCTCGAGGGAGACAAGGCAGCGCAAGAGATCGAGAGTTTCGACGAAGGCACGCTGTATTGCGTTCCGAACGGCCCGAAGCCCGGCGAGGTGGTCCAGGTCGGTCAATTGCTCGGCTATCTGCTTGCTGCAGGTGAGCAACCCCCGTCCGCATCAGGGCCGACAGCTGCAGGACCAACAACGGCAGGGTCGACTGCTGCTGGAGCGACGGCCGGTGCGGCCTCATCGACGGGTACGAGCGTGGCGTTGGGTGCATCATCGGATGGAGCGGAACCGCATGGGCGGGTGCCGGCCCAGCATGGATCCACGGTGGCGTCTGGGGCCTCAGGGTCTCCGGATCGGGTGGTGTCGCCCATTTCATCACCTCGCGCAAGGCGAAGGGCGGTGGAACTGGGCGTCGATTGGCAAGCGATACAGGGGACGGGGCGTAACGGTCGAGTGCGCGAGCGGGATGTCTTAGCCGCTGCGAGCGATGGGTTAGGAGGGCAAGTGCGGAGCGGTAATGCGCCCGTTGTTGCGGGCGGATC
>JBJOLO010000453.1:0-2535 GCA_046045565.1 Planctomycetota bacterium
ACACTTGGGTGTCCTGTAGCAGCGGTTCACCATCGGATAGAACCACCCATAGGATCAAACCCATAGGATAAAAAATGGGCTCGCCTGATCATCCCCGAGTATTGGTTGTGGGGGAGTCGGCCACCGAATCTTCGGTGTCGCCGGCCTGCGAGGTCGTCAAGGCCGACGACTTCTCGGCAGCGCTCGGACGATTGGAGTCGGAAACCTGGGACGGGTTATTGGTGAACCCCGACTCGTTTGGCCAAATCGCACGTCTGCGGAGTTTGCTTCAGAACGAACACATCTTGGACGGCATGCCGGACGGCGTTGTTGTGATTGACGTCGACAATCGCGTGCTGTGGGCGAACAAGCAATTCCGGCTCTGGACGGGAAGTGGCGATGTGGTGGGCCTGAGTTTCTACTCGGTCTTGAACAGCCCGGAGATTTTGGGGCCCGATTTCTGTCCGTTCCACACGGCGTTAGCGACGGGGCAACCGAGCGGATCGACGCTGCGAACAGGCGACAACCGCTACTTCCATATTCACGCTGCACCGGCGGGTGAGCGGGCCGCGCCGGGGCAAGGCGGCGGCAAGGTGCCGGCCGGCGGCGGTCGGGAACTGATTGTCACGGTCCGGGATGTTACCGCCGAAATGCTGCAGCAGCAGAAAATGGCGGCGATTCATAAAGCCGGAACCCACCTCGCGGATCTCACTCCCGAAGAAGTCTTTCAGATGCGGGTGGACGATCGTATCGAACTGCTGAAGTCGAACATCGTGCATTACACGCAGGACCTGCTGAAATTCGATGTCGTGGAAATCCGGTTGCTCGATCAGGCCACGGGCGCGTTGACGCCGTTGCTCTCTGTGGGCTTGGATCGTGAAGCCTCCGAGCGTCACCTTTTTGCCCGGCCGCAGAACAATGGCGTGACGGGGTTCGTTGCCGCGACGGGAAAAAGTTACCTGTGCGAAGACACGACCGATGATCCGCTCTACCTTCAAGGATTTGCCGGCGCCAAGAGTTCCTTGACGGTGCCGTTGATTTTTCACGATCAAGTGATCGGAACGTTCAACGTCGAAAGTCCGATGACGCGCGCGTTCACCGAGAGCGATTTGCAATTCCTCGAGATCTTCTCGCGCGATGTGGCGGCCGCTTTAAACACACTCGAACTCCTCGTCGCCCAGAAAGCAAATACGGCTCAGGAAAGTGTCGAGGCGATCTACCGAGGGGTCGCGTTGCCGATTGACGAAATCCTGAACGATACCGTGAATGTGATTGAGCGATACATCGGGCACGAAACGCAGGTCTCAGATCGGTTGCAGCGTATCCTGCGGAACGCCCGCGATATCCGCCAAGTCATCCAACGGGTCGGCCAAAAGATCACGCCTGTGCAGTCGAGCATGCCGCATGTCGTGGAACATCCGAAACTGGTGAACCGTCGCATCCTGGTGGTCGATGCCGATGAGTCGGTCCGCAATGATGCTCACGCGATCCTGCAGCGGTATCACTGCATCGTCGAGACTGCTCACGATGGCGACGATGCGATCTTTATGGTTCGTAACTGCGGTCCGGCCGGCGGGTACGACGCGATCATTTCCGACATCCGATTGCCCGACATGCGCGGGCACGAGTTGATGTTCAAACTGAAGGAATTGAGCGACGTGGTTCCGCTGATTCTGATGACCGGGTTCGGGTACGATCCGGGCCACGCGATTGTCAAATCGCGTCAGGCTGGCTTGCATCCCAAAGCGGTGCTTTACAAGCCATTCCGACTTGACCAATTGCTCGAAACGGTCGAGACGATCATCGAATGGTCTCAAAGCCAAGTCCCGTCCGCGTGATGTAGCATGGCGACCGTGGCATTCGGCCAATGTGTCTTGTATCTGCCCGCGGTGCTCGGCCACATGATGCTGTGGGTAGGCGTTCACAATCGCCTTCATGCTTTCGGGATCCGTCAGCTCTACATTGAACTCTGCGACAAGCTGGCCTTCCTGCTCGCGTTGTTGATTCCCTGCGGTTTGCTCTGGCTATGGTACGACGCGGACCGGGCCGGAACGCCCATGTCCCTCGCGGCCCAAGTCGTGCTCTCCAGCTATGTGGGCATCTGCTGGGTGGCATTGATCTGGGGTGTCCCGCGCTGGTGGAAGATTCGAAAGGCTGAAGGCCGTTGCGCCAGCGTGCAATCGCATCGCACACGCGACTTGCGGGTCGACCAGCGCCTGGGTGGCCGTCCTGTCGGCGATCTGCTGACAAAGATATCCGTGCACATCCCTGGCAATCAGGTGTTCAACCTGCAGGTTTCTGAAAAAGAAATCGTACTGCCTCGGCTTCCCGCAAAACTCGACGGAATGACGATTGCCCACCTCTCGGATTTGCACCTGTCGGGGCGGATCCTACCTCCCTTCTTTGAAGCGGTGGTCGCGGAAACCAACTCGTTTCATCCCGACTTGATCATGATTGCGGGAGATATCGTCGATGCCGAGGCCTGCATCGCGTGGATCCCGGAGATCTTCGGAAAGCTCCGGTCTCAATGCGGTAACTATTTTGTGCTCGGCAACC
>JBJOLO010000213.1:0-13684 GCA_046045565.1 Planctomycetota bacterium
CGGGGAAGGCGAGTCGATGGAGCGAACTGCCGATGACCGCCTGCGGCTCGTCCTGCTCGGTGACCACGACCGCATGCAAGCCGTGCTCGCCTCCGGCTACCCAGCAGTAGCGCCCGACAAAGTTAACGAAGTTCGTGCCTTGCATGAGCAATTGGGCGAGTACGGCGTTGTTGTCGTTCGCCGAGGACAGATGGCAATCGGTGCAACTTTTGGTCTCGGTGTAGCCGCCTCTCGCCACCGCTTCGGGATCGCTTTTGCCTCGCACCGTGTGCGGAACATTTGTGCTGAAAGCAATACCGCTCATCCCACCGCCCGAAATGGTTTGCTGCTGAGCATAAATCGATTCGCGATTGTTGTTGTAGGACGTGACGTGAATCGCACACGACGAACGGGCCGGGTTGATGCGATTGCCGGTAACCATTCCGTCTCGCGCCAGCATGTACACATCATCTCGCAATGTTTGGAAATTGTAGGCGGTCAGATTTCGCGATACTTCACCTTCGTTATGCAGACCGGGTGCTTTGCGATTCGCCTTCTGCGGCAAGTGGCAGCCAAAGCAGCTCGGATTCCACGAGCTATGGCAACTGATGCAACTCATGTTGCTGTTCTGGTGCGCACACGGCTGACCGTCGATTTGCTCTTCTCCGCTCGGTGTTCCACCCCATGTCATTTCACCTTTGCCATTCCAACGCACGGTCTTCGCCTGATGCGACTTGCGATTGTATCGGGGGTGGTTGGGATCGATCGAATCGGCGGTCTGCACGACTTCCCATTGAAGTCCGGGCTCAACCATGGAACGTTGAATGAGCCTACCGCCGCGAACCTCGAAACGAGGTTGTCGAAACGGTGTTCGCAGGAGCATCAGATCGGTTCCCCGCTCCTCTTTATCGCCAGACTCTTTCTTGGCGTTGACGTCGGCAGCATCGGGAGCTGCGGGACCCGACGTCAGCATTCGTTCGCCGCGCGCCATTCGTTTCGGAATCGACTCCGACGCGGTGCCATGGCAATCGATGCAGCCGATTTCGATTGCCGCGCGAACTTCGCCGTACAGCTTGGTGTTGCCATGATTGTCCTGCTGGTAGTGGCAATCGATGCAATGCATGCCTTTTTCCAGGTGGATATCCATCAGGTGCACGGGTGTCTCTTCGCGTTTCTTTCCTTCCTGTCGCTCTTCGTGGCTGGGCGGATCCATTGCGCGGACCAAGGCGGTGGTCCCGGGTTCATCCAGAATACGGCCACGGTAATCCAGCAATTCACCCTCGCGATTCTTTTTGAAAACGGCGCGGAAAACCCATCCATGTCCGTGAAAGTCGGCGAACTGCGTATGCCGCGCTTGCTGGTTGAGATCGGTCACATTGGCGAGAAAATCGGGATCAGACCAAAGTCCGCGAATCGAGGCTTCCTCGGGATTCGACATCGTGGCTCGGGCGATTTCTTCGGCAGTTGGATAGCGCTGTTTCTCGGGATACATCAAGTCGCCGTCGGTTTCGTTGTCCCACCACATGAAACCCAAGTAGGTGTTCAGCACTGTCGTTCCAGGATGGATATGGCAGACAATACATTGGCTGGTTGGAATGGACGTCGTAAAGCGATGCGCAATCGGATGACCCGGCTCATCGGTGGCGATGGTGGGATCCACATTCGTCACGAAGGAGTCGGTCTGACTGGCAGCGCGGCCTAAATGACCGTACTTGGCGTAGGGACCGGAGTGCACGGGCGATCGATCATTGGCATACACCACGTGGCAGGCCGAGCATCCGCTCGATCGGTAATCACCGGGGTGATCATTGGTGCCGAGAAAGTTCAGGGTCGGATCGAGCAACCGGGTTTTCTGCAAGCCGATGAAGACGGGATCGGTTCGATTCTCGGTACCCAGTCCTCGATTGCTGAGGCGCGTCCGCGGTCTGCCGGGTTCGTCGCTTTTTTCCGGGATGCCGGTCTCAGGCCGGAAGCGTCCGCCCATTTCGAAGATGCGGAGGATATTTCCCGGCTGCGAGACTTCAAATCGCGGCAGCGGGTCGAGAAACGGCAGCACGCCCCGTTCCGCCAGATCCCGTTGCATATTGCGTCGATCCTCGCCGCGCCATACGGTCTGCACTCGCTGCGGCACGCCATGCATGCTGTAGCTTTCGCCGAACTGGGGTGCCTTGTTCGGCACGGCCCCATTGTTGTAGAGCGCCGCGCCCCACAGCATGCAACCATGCGTCATCATGCTCTTGCGGACTTCAAGTACCTCTCGGGCATGGCAACTGCCGCAACTGATGTGCGCGACGCGGAGGTCACCCGGATTCACAAAGCGAATGAACTCGGGGTTCTCATGATTGAGTAACGTGTAACTGCGAACCGGATTCCCCGCGTTCGACCAAGCGGCCGGAAAATCAGGCATGACGTGCGCGCCGTTTTTTTCCAGACATTGTGCGTCACCTCCATGACAATCGACACAGCCGAGCTTCACCGACTCCGAGGCATGCATGTCGCTTGCCCCACGATGACATTGCACGCAACTCCAACTCTTTCGACTGACATCATCCGTGGTTTGAGCGGGCGGGGCCGGCAAAGGACCGGCATCGGAAATCGAGATGGACGCCCGCTGTACCGAATGCTGCAACGTCGTCTTCGGTTTGCCTCCGCTGGTTGCCGCGGTCCGCTGTACTTCCCGCTCCGCAGCGCGCTCTCTGGCTGGCGCAGCGGGGCGTTGGGTACTCGCGGACGATCTACTTGATTTGGGTGCGGCAGAAAACTGCGCCGCGGTCTCGCCGATCAACATCAGGACCGCAATCATCGAACCCGAAACAATGGACAACCGGCTTCCGAACCGCATATCGATTCCATCCTTAGTAAGTCAGGACCATCTCCACAAACGCACCGACCAGCGTTCGCGATGCGCCGACCAACGGGTCGTACAGGTCGCGAAAACCGGCACCGGGAACCAAGGCCGAAATTCCACCAACCGCAATCACGTTGTTCGTTAAGAACGGTCGATATTCGATCCCCGCGCTGAGATCGGTACCGATGAAACTGGCAATCGATTCCTGAAAAACGTATTGCTCCAGAACTTCCGTCTGGTTGAACCACAGGAAATTCACGTTGGTGATCAGCTTTGTCTTGGGCGTGAGATCGCCATCGACGCCGAAATTGAGCAGCTGAAGTCCCGGATTGACGAAATTGGTTTGACCTTGAAGTTTGCTCGAGCGCATGTCCGGCACGAGGCTCATGCGATTCACCAAATTGACCCCGAAAAGCCGCAACTGCTGCCGTTGCCAATAGCTAAACTGCCCGCCGGCGAAACTCGGGTTGTCCAAGATGGTGTCGAATCCCGTTGCTTCGTTGTCGGAGATGTCACCGTCGCCAGACGCATAGAAGTACGACGTGCGAAATCGCATCCAATCGCGATCGTAGGATAGTTCCAGCGCTGCCATCTGGGCGTTGACGGTTACCGGCTGGCCGGCGAGCGGATTGAGATCGTCTTTGCCTAAAACGCAGTAAAACGCGCCGCTAACGTTGTACCGCTCGATGTGACCGTCCATCGCGACGCCCAGGTAATGGGATTTGACTTCGTGCGGCGCATAGATGCCGACCGGATCGGGCCGCGCCAGGAAATCGTTCTTGTCAAACAGAAATGTCGCTTGATCACGATTGAAGTGATAGCTCGCCTCCACGGTCAGACCCGGAAAGAGAAAATCCTGTCGATAATAATTCGCGATCACGGTGTTTTGTTGCCGGTCTGCGAACGTGTTCAGGCCGCTGTTGGTTTCCTTCTCCGTCTGATCGACGAACACCAGGTTGAATTGGTCCCGATTACCGCTGCGAGTCCCAAACAGCCGGGCCGCCCGATTCGTGTCGCTAAAAATCAGCCCGCGAAAGTCGCTGCTGAAGAACTGCGATCCCGCCCTCACCGACATGAAGTCATACTCGGGACCTAGATCCGCCAGCTTCGTTTCCAGAAACCATTCTTCCAGCGCGTAGTCGGTGCGAAAGCGACTCGTCCCCTTCCGGACATCGTGATTCACCACCGCCAACTCGTCGACCACGAGGTGGTTCATGTTGAAGGCCTGCGTTAGTTTCAAACGCCAATCCGCAGGCTTAAACGCACCGTCGCCGTGATTCAGTTCCACCGAAAAAAACAAGTTGTGATTGTAGAAGTACTGATCGGGATCGCCGAAAAACGGTTGCTCGTCCGGGTGAGCTGTGCTCTCGAACGGGGTCGTCGGAGTCGGCACTTGCCGACCTTCGAAGATCTGCTGATCACTGATCGTCAGATTCAAAAAGGTGTGCTGTCCGATAATCGGAAAATCGCCTTTCAGCACATTTTGGTGGTACGGGTCCCACCAGTTGCCTTCGACGTATGGCGACTCTTCCAGGAAAGGGTGTCCCTTTCCATATCGGTCCCAAGCAGGCATCCCCAAACGCCATCGATCGGCCCGAGGCAGGAAATCATTTCCCCACTCATCCCAGTCGAATTCGGACTCTTCGGACAGACGAATACCTGAGCGACCCGTGAATCCCGGCGGCCGCCATGGAGGCGTTCGAAAAACCGACTCCGGAGTTTCGGCGTATTCGGGAAGCGGAATGAAATCCTGCTCGACCGGATTCAAAGCTTGAGGTCGCAATTCCGCGTCGCGTTCCGTCGGGAGCGGTTCCTGCGCTGACAGAAGTCCCGTGAGGAGCGCGAGCCCGATGGTGGCCAGGATCGAGGTCAGCTGACGCACGCACGCAGTCCCCGCAACCACGCCAGGACAAACCGCAAGTGCTGGAACCGAACGGACACTCGGCGCCCGTTTCGACCATCTGCTGGATCGAACCGTTGAACTCGTTTCGCGGCTTGCGAAATTTCCTAGTAAGACCACGCGTTTAACCGAACACCCGATTCCCCTGTCACGCACCCGCAAGTTCACGTCCACGCCCGTCGACGACTCGATCTCCACACCAGCCTCGCTGCCATGCTTGCAATGCTGGCAGCGATGGCATCCATGGCGATCGAGTTTGACGGTTATGTCGGATATATCGGCCAAGAGGTATTTGCCGATCTTGGGGAAATTGACGGACGATGGTCTTTAGAAGATTTCTTCACCGTTTTCTTTCGCTCGAAACACCGAGATGCCAGCATTTGCCAGCCATGGCGACTTTGGATCGTCACTCGAGCGTGCAGTGAACAAACGACCGCAAACAACAGACTGCGTTGCCATGATTCGCGAAGCCCGAGCATCCGGCCCACGTGTTCCTGCCATGGTGCTCATGGTCCGGTTGCTGCCGTTCAGCCTTTTCCTGCTCGGTCTGGCTTGCGTTTCGCTGGGCGACGAGTCGGTTGTCGGCACGAGTCGTTTTGCGAGACCACCGCGCGACGATCGCTACGCGGGGTATTACGTCGGTGGCAGTCGGCCTTTTTTCGGCGAGGGTCGCGACAAGACGACCGAAGGCACCTGGGGTTGGGATTACTCAGGTTTTTTGATCCCGAAGCGAATCGCCCTGCAATGGAATCATGGAGCGCGCAAGCCCACGCCGCACGGAACCTACGCTACCGACCGGCACCATCGTTCGGGTCGATGAGCGCGCAACCGATTACGACGGGCTTGGCTCGATGTCACGCCGATCGGGCTCCGCGATCTGCGACAACGTTTCTCGTCCTAAGTGCGTTAGCGCTCTCGAGGCAGATTAGCGCTTCGTAGGCAGGATGACGAGTCCCGGCACGCCGAGGTCGATCCGAAACACACCGCCCTCGCCTTCCCCGTATTGGATGCCGCCGGTAATGAAGAGTTGATCATGCTTCGGGCCGCCGAAGGCAACGTTGCTGGTGGTCACGTTACCGCCGTCGTACTGGCGAATCAGTTTTCCAGAGGGGTCCAGCACCTGAACCTGTTGCATGCCATAGTGGGCGACGTAAAGGTTACCTGCCGCGTCCAGACACATGCCATCTGGCTGGTTGCGTTCCAAATCTCCCGAGGGATGCTTCGGCAATTCCGCGAAGACCTTTCGCATTCCCAACTTTCCCGGTCCCTGTACTTCGTAAACCAGCACTCGATTTTTTTGACTTTCCGCCAGGTAGAGCTTTTTCCCATCGGGTGTGAGCACGATGCCGTTCGGAAAAGCGAGTCCATCATCGAGCAGCGTAGTTTTGCCTGCCGCATTCACGTAATGAATGGTGCCGATGGGATTTTTGAGGCTGCTATCCCCGGGATCGCTGAAATAAAAACCACCGTTGGGTGTATCGAGCGACAAGTCGTTGGGACCGCGTAGCGGCTTACCGTTGCAACGATCGCTTGCCGGCGGCTCGAGTATTTTTCCATCGGCCGAAAGTCGCAGCACGGCGTGATGGCTGGCATCACACACCAAGTGTGTTCCATCGGCCAGGACTTTGTGGCCGTTCGGAGCACCCGTTTCGGCCCAAATCGTCTGGCCTTTCTGGTCGAAGCGGGTAATCGACTTCCCCCACGACACGTAACCATTGCCTGCATGGTCGAACACCACGCCTTCGCAATAACTGGGGACTCGAAACAAGGGCGTGGTTTTTGTCTGCGCGGCTTCCGGCAGTTCTGCCGATACGGGACGACAGTTTGCCAAACCGAACACAATCTGCGCTACGATCGCGAGCAAGCCGATACGCTGAAGCATGGTTTCGTCCTCACACATCAAGGTTACGAACATCAAGGGCGTGCTTTTCGATGAATTCGCGTCTTGGTTCGACTTTGTCGCCCATCAAGACTCGGAACATTTCATCCGCTGCCCCCAGGTCGCTCATCGACACCTTCACCAGGGTTCGATTATTGGGATCCAGGGTGGTTTCACGGAGTTCTTCGGGGTTCATTTCACCTAGCCCCTTGAATCGAGTCACCGCCCAACCTTTTTGACCGGCCTCTCGAATCGCACCGGAGAGTCCCCGCAGGTCTCGCAGCGGAACGACCGCTTCCCCTGTACGCAGCACATAACGGGGCGTCTCCATTCCTGTACGCTCTTGAGGAATCAGGGACTGGATCTCGAACCCGAGTTCGGCGAGCTCTTTGAGTCCGTGGTTGATCGTTCGCACTTCGTGTAGTTCGGTAATGTGCAAGTGTGGTGACGCGGTTCCGTTCCCGTTTTCAGGTTGTCCCTCTGTTTTTCCTTCTGCGTCGGGAGTACCGCTCTTGGCAGGATCACCCGTTTTCTGCGTATCGCTGATCGAGAGTTCTTTTCCGCTGGCTGCCTCTTCGCGTTTGACGAACTCCTCCAGTTCCGCACGGGTGGTAAACCATTCTTCCCGCCGACCGAGAAAGACATGGAACACAGGCAGTCGTCCCTGCGCATCCAGATGACGAGCATGGGTACGGAGGCTGATCCCTCGTTTTTCCAACGCCAGCAACGCATCTTCCATTGCCGCGACCGTGTGCGATAGTTTCTGCATCTGATCGCCGGTCACCTCCCGTCCATCGCCCGCATCAAATACGGCGTCGGTCAAACCGCGGGCCAGCAGTTTTTCACGCATCTCCTCGTCGGTTTGCACGTAGAACGTCTCCTTCTTGTTCCGCACGCGGAACAGGGGCGGTTGAGCCACATAGACGTGCCCTTCGGCAACCAGTTGGAACATTTGTCTATAGAAGAAGCACAACAGCAGCGTACGAATGTGCGAACCGTCGACGTCGGCATCGGTCATGATGATGACCTTGCTGTAGCGGCGTTTCGACAAATCCTGTTCAGCGCCGATTCCGCTGCCGATCGCTTGGATCATGCTTTGGATTTCTTCATTGGCGAGCACCTTATCCTCGCGGGATTTGTAGGCATTGATGATCTTGCCTCGCAGCGGCAAGATCGCCTGGAACTCGCGTAGACGTCCTCCCTCCGCGCTGCCACCGGCCGAATCACCTTCGACCAGGTACAGCTCGCAACGATTCACATCGCGACTGATGCAGTCGCGAAGTTTTCCGGGCAATCCACCTCCGCTCAGCACACCCTTGCGTTCGCGCAGCAATTGCTTTGCCTTGCGAGCCGCCTCGCGGGCTTCTGCCGCCAGCACCGCTTTGGTGACGATCATCTTGGCCGTCTTCGGGTTCTCCTCGAGGTAAGCGGCCAGGAAGTCGCCAACCAGCGAGTTCACCAAGCCTTCTACATCGACGTTGTTCAGCTTGACCTTGGTCTGTGACTCGAATTTCGGATCGGGATGCTTCAGCGAGATCACGGCGGTCAGACCTTCGCGGAAATCGTCGCCGCTGGGGACCATGTCTTTGAACAGGTTGTTCTTTTTGCCGTAGTTGTTCACGGTTCGGGTCAGCGCGGTCCGAAAACCGGACAGATGCGTACCGCCATCAACCGTGTTGATGTTGTTGACGTAGGTGTGGACGTTTTCAGAGTATTCCGTGGTGAATTGCAAGGCGACCTCGACACCCACGCCATCCGCTTCTCGCATCATGTACAGGATGTCGGGATGGGCTATGTCGCTGGCTCGATTGAGGTGCTCGATAAACTGCAGCAATCCGCGTTCGTACTGGAACGTCTCCCCTTCCCCGGACCGCTCGTCCTGGAACCGGATGCGAACACCACGGTTCAGAAACGCGAGTTCTTGAAGGCGGCGGTGGAGGATGTGGTAGTCGAACTTCAGCAATCCGAAGACTTGGGGATCGGGCTTGAAGCTGGTTTTCGTTCCTGTTCCGGTCGCTTTGCCGATGCGCTGCACCGGCCCCACGGGCACACCGCGGCTATACTCCTGCTGATAGACATGCCCATCGCGGCGCACTTCGACTTCACACCACTCCGAAAGGAAGTTCACCGCCTTCACGCCGATCCCGTGCAAGCCGCCCGAGGTCTTGTATGCCTGTTTGTTGAACTTGCCTCCGACCTTTAATCGCGTCATCACCGCCTCCAAGGCGGAAATGCCGAGCTCCGGATGCATATCCACCGGAATGCCGCGTCCATCATCGGCCACGGTGATCGAATTGTCCGGATGGATCGTGACATTGACCTCGGTGGCATACTTAGCCATCGCTTCGTCGATCGAGTTATCAACGGCTTCGTACACCAAGTGGTGCAAACCGCGAACGCCCGTATCGCCGATGTACATGCCCGATCGCTCGCGAACATGCTCCAGGTCGCTCATCGCACGAATCTGATCGACGCCATATTCACCGGCGCCGGCTGCGCCCGTCGTCTCGGCGTTGCCAGTTGGTAGATTTTCGGCTGAGTTCTGATCCGAATCGTTTGGCAGGTCCGAGTCCGGTTTCGAAGGTTGGTCATCCGTCATAGTGCGAATATTCCTTTGGTTGTTTCGTTGTTAATCCAAGCGACCGACCCGAAAGCGAAGATCTCGAATCTTCTGCTCGGGCAGTTCCTGGCGGATCCGTTGCAAGAGGGTTTCTTTCTGGAGGCTGATTTCCTGCATCGCCATGGAACTGCCGACAAGGACTGTCATCACGCCTCGCCTGATTTCGGTTGCCCGTGACATCCCGGCGAGCATCGGTCCGCAGCTGCTTTCCCAAGCTTGTTGACGGCGTTGAGCAGCATCCGCTTGTGCATATCCACGCAGGGCTAATGCATCTGCGACTAACGAGGCGATCGGCCGTGGCATTCGTGGATATTTCTGCCGACTTTGCAACTCTTCCCATGCCTCCTGATCCGCGTATCCCGCCGATCGCTTGGCACGAGCAGGCGTCCGTCGAGACGTTTTTCGCTTTTCCATACTGACTTTCCGCGTGCTCGATCGGCCACCCGGCTGCCGGTTAGTGTTCACGTGCCATCGGCATGATCACGTAGCCGTACCCATCATCGGTGCTCAACAACGCAGCAGCCTCCGGTCCCTCCATTTCGAACGTGACGATTTTTTCCGAATCGAGCACGCGGAGAAAATCGGATACATAGCGATGGTCGAGCGAGATTTGTTGCGGAGAACCGCTGTAGTCGATCGGCATTTCCACGCGAGCTTGGCCGATTTCCGCTGTCGAGGCAGACAGGATCAACGAGCCGCCGGCAAATTGGAAGTCGACACCTCGGCTGTCTTCGCTGGCGACCACCGCTGCCTGGCGCAACGCCGAATAAAGTCTGCCGGCCGGCAATTGAATCGAGACCGCCTCACGTCGCTGCGGGAAAACATCGCGCCAACGCGGAAATCGACCCTCAACGAGTCGCGAAAAAATTGTCGCCCGTGCCGTTTGCACCAGGATGTCATTGCCGCGTGTTGCCACGCGAATCTCTGCGTCCCCATCGGTCAAAGCCCGATCGATCAATTGCATCGAACGGGTTGGTACGATCGTCATCGCTTCGGCCAGGTGATGATCACCCACCGATGATGACGGCCCTTCCATCCGAGCCAGCCGGCGGCCGTCGGTGCCCACGGCAGTAATCTTCTGCTGTTCAAATTCCAGCAGAACACCCCCGAGCGCATAACGCGAATTCTCGGTGTCCGTGGCGAACACCGTGCGACGAATCAATTCCTTGAACAATCGCGCCGACAACTCCTGATAGCGGCTCTCCTCAAACGAAGGCACGGGTGGAAACTCGTCCGGATTCCCACCAGCCAATTTGAACTCGCTGCGATCTCCTCGCACGATGGTTCCGTTGGCCTCCACATGCAGTCGCAACTTTTGATCGTTGCTTTCACGCAGGATCAATCCGAACCGACCTACGGGTAGCAACACCGATCCGGGAACCTCGACTTCCACATCGGGAACGGAAATACGCATGGCGACTTCCAGATCGGTGCCGGTCAGCCATACCTGCTGATCTACCGCGTCGAGTTTCACGTTCATGAGGACGGGCTTGGGACTGCGGCTCGGCACAACGTTCGCCACCACGTTGAATGCTGCGAGCAGCGCTTCGCGATTGCATTGGAGCTTCATCATTAACCTCTATTTAAACTTCCATTTCATTAGCAGTAAGAATACGGTGTCAACAACGCGCGAATCGGCAACGACACAGATGGTATCTCGACATACGAAAAGGACTTGCGGGCGGCTCGTGGTTGTGAACAAGTGTTAGGTTTGTTGTTGATTCGGTGTTGCAGATCCGTGTGCTGTGTTGACAATCCGACACCACGTCAAAGCGCGACGCGGTTGCGGTTCAAATTCCACACAGGATGTGACAAAAACAGAACAGCTTTTCCAGGCTCGTTTTGATGCTTGTTTTCAGGCTTGGCTGGATGGTTATGGTGCGGTGAAGTTGGATCAGGAACGACGATGACGGGTGGTGAACGGGGACGACGGAATTGCGTTGAAAAACTCCGTTTCTAATTTTGCAATAACGTCGCGAACCGCATCATCGCTATCGCAGAGGCGCTGCGTTTTTCTGCAGGCATGCAGCACGGTCGTGTGATCGCGATTGCCGAAGTACTGTCCGATCATGTCCAAGCTTAGCGCCATTTGATGTCGGGCCAGGTACATGGCAACACCGCGCGCCCGGACAACGCCTTGGCGCCGTGAGGGACCCGTCATGTCGGCGACGCGCACGCCAAAACTGCGGGCGACCTCGGTCACCACGCGTTTCAGCACGACTTCGGGGGAATCCGATTGGCTGCTGCATGCGGTAAATCGTTCGATACCGATCGGCTTTTCGGGACCCGGCTCGGCCTGCGACAGTCGAATCAGCACCTGATTGATATCCAGAACCGTGCTGTTGGCGGGTAGCAACCCGGGCACGCCGTCGGCCAGCGCATCAACGGCCGATTCGGTTAGGGATGTTCCCAGCCACTCGGACAGACGCACAAGCAATACGCGACGCGCCGCCGGTCCCGGTGCCTGGATGGGCACACACAGTCCATTCATCAGCCGACTGGCTAGACGACGGTCCAGGGATGCGATTTCGACGGGGAGTTCGCGTGCGGTGATAACCAATTGATTTCCTAAGCCATGTGATTGCGAGGCCGCCGCAGCGGTCTGCTGCTGATGGTCAAACTGGTTTTCGACGTCGGCACGCTGCTCGCCGCACGCATCGAGCAAATGAGCGAGTTCCTGCTGCGTAATGGCACTCGTGAGCAACTCCTCCAAGCCATCGATGATGATGAACCGGGTCTGGCGCAGTTTGCGTCGAAACTCCGCCACGCGGTCGGTATCGATTGCATTCACCACCGCTCGCACAAAGTCCGAACCCGAGTACAGGGCGGTCGAGCATCGCCCGGCCGATGCTGGTTTGCGTTCCGCGGCGATGTTCTGCGAAGTCGAGTTGAGCTGGTTCGCTGTGGAATGTTGAATTGCCGATTGATGTTGGGCTGCCAGGTTATGGGCGAGCAACGATTTTCCTGTACCGGAGGGTCCGTAGAGAACGATTGGTCGGCAGCCGATCGGGAGGCTTGTATCCGCAACGGACAACGACGTCAGACTCCAACGGTCGGTCGACAACGGGTCGCCGGGAGCGGATCGTCGTACCGTCGGCGGCGAGTGGGATTCGCGAGCTCCGAGCAGGTTTTCGGCGACGTAATGCAGGAGGGCATTTTCTTCGCCGGCAACGAATTCGCGAGCGGTCGCAAGACCGGGCTTGGAGCGCGGGGCGGCAACGCCAGGGTGGGACGAACCGGGTATAAAAAAAACGCTGCCAGACACCGTCGAATGGCTTCCTCAGAGGGTCGGAATTTCGGCCGAAAGACGAGGCCGAATTATACGATTTTTGCGGCTGATTGACGAGGTGCCACGAGGGGATTCCGGCTCGATTCGGCAGCGAGTAAACGCTTGTAAGCGAGCAAGATGCGGCGCACGGCTTCGTCCACTTGCGAACTCGTATTCTGCCGCCCGAAACTGAACCGGAGCGCGG
The DNA here is from genome assembly GCA_046045565.1 of Planctomycetota bacterium. GTDB lineage: Bacteria > Planctomycetota > Planctomycetia > Pirellulales > Pirellulaceae > VGZA01. The sequence goes on from JBJOLO010000213.1 coordinate 12,700, forward strand.
CTTGGACCTGGTCCGGGGGAATTCCCATGGCTACCAGGACGGGGGAGGGCTCGCTTGAGCCGCTGGCACAGGCCGAACCGGTCGAAGCGGAGATGCCGTCCATGTCCAACGCGAGTAGCAACCGCTGCCGATCACAGTCGGGAAACGACAAACAGGATGTCTGTGGGACTCGGGCAGCACCCTGCCCATGGATCACAACCGGTATCTGGCTCGACAACGCCCGTTCGAAGCGATCGCGTAAGGTTTGCAGCGATGCATGTTCCTCCTCGGCGGACGAAGTGGCAAACCCAACCCGCGACTTCTCCTGCGACGCTTCGAGCGCCACCCGAAAACCAACGGCGAGGGCTACCGGCTCCGTGCCCGGCCGCAATCCGAATTGTTGGAACCCGCCGCGCATGAGCGGATGCAGTTCCACTCCCTGACGAAGCACCAGACCGCCAATCCCCACTGGCCCGTGGAATTTGTGTGGCGTGCATGTCAGCCCATCGACTCCCAGGTCGCGAAACTCAACCGGTATTTTCCCAACGGCTTGCACGGCATCGGTGTGAACAAGCACACCGTGTTGACGGCAAATCTGCGCCAGTTCCCGCACGGGCTGCAAAACGCCGGTTTCATTATTGGCGAGCATGACACTGACCAGCCGCGTTGCGGGGGTCAACAACCGGCGAACCGATTCCGGTTCGACCAATCCCCGATTGTTGACGGGGATGAAATCGACTTGATGACCGTGCGCTCGTAGCAAGGTCGCTGCACCCAGCAAACTCGGGTGTTCGATCGCTGATACCAGAATATGCGAGGGGCGATCGCCCACGAATCCAAGGAGTGCCAGATGGTTGGACTCGGTGCCGCCGCTCGTGAAGAGCATTCGATCTTTCGAGTCGGCACCCAGCGATTTCAAAATCGCATCGCGAGCCTCCTCCAGCCAACAACGAGCCTGTTGGCCGCCTTGGTGTTGACTCGAAGGATTCCCATCCAGCGATTCCCA
>JBJOLO010000158.1:0-4251 GCA_046045565.1 Planctomycetota bacterium
ATTCGGCCAAGCCATCATCGAAAGATGTACCGAGCATCAAGCCGCGATTGATTGCATCGATCGAGCAGTTGCGAGGCCAACTGTTGAATGCCGAAGTGCAGATGCTTCACGATAAACTGGCGAGTGTGCCGGACGCGGAGACGTGTGTGCATTTCGACCTGCACACCAGCAACATCATGATCAAGGACGGCGAGTCGATGATCATTGACCTGGGCGATTTTTCCCGCGGCAGCTGGCTGTTCGATCTTGGTGTTCTGTACATGATCTACGGCGTGCCGCGACTCGGCCTTTGTGAACGGGCTACCAAGATCCCCGCAGCGAAAGGAGTCGAGTTATGGCAGCGCATCGAGCAGCAATACTTTGCCGATAAGTCGCCGGAGGAATGGAAGTACTTCCATCGCAACCGGAATTTCCTGGCGTCGTTGCGGCTGATTTACGCGAGCACGTTCCTGCCGAGTCGCCGGCCGGCGTATCTGGAAATGCTGCAGGAAATCTTGCTGCCCGCGATTCGCGATACGGTTTGATTTGGCAGTCAAGCGTTGTCGGACGTCGGTTCGACAAAATCATGGCCGCGACGGTTGGCCACATGCAGCAGCAGCATACCGAGGAACATCAAGACGATCGACACCGAGTACGGTAAGGTCGAACTGGTGGTTCGCAGCGGCAGGGCAATCATGGGTGCGGCGATTCTCGCCAGGGCGCTGACGCTTTGGCTCACACCCAAAATGCTTCCTTGCTTCGCCGGGTCGCTGCGTCGGCTGATCAACGATTGCAGCGACGGCGTGACCAATGCGAAGCCGCTGACTTCCACGGCTGCGGCAACGAAGAGCCAGGGGATGCTCACGCGCGATGCGGCGTACATCAACAGTCCGAATCCGACGATGGTCAGCACGCCGCCGCTCAAGGCCATACGGTGCTCCGAGACGCGTCCGGAAATCCGCCGCACAATGCCGCCCTGCACCAGACTCAACACGAAGCCGATGAACGCAAACACCAGGAGTACTTTTTTCAGATCGAACCCGAATCCATATTTCTCGTTTTTCAACAGCAGCGATAGCGTCGATTCAAAACCGCCAAACGCGACGACGCTAATGAACGAGGTAATGAGCAGCGCGCCGACCGTAGGAGTGGCGAATGCGTCCTGCCACGCCGTGAATCGAAATCGACTGCTCTCGTGTGACGCCGCAGCGGGTGCGGGGCCGGCCGACGTACCGCCTGCGAGCGATTCGCGCGGCAGCGACTCGGGGAGCATGAAGAACGCGAGTCCCAAAGCGACGGCGGAGAGGACTCCGGCGACGTAACCCGGCCAGGGACTGGTGCCAATACTTTGGGTGCTGAGGAGCGCCGCGGCGCCCAGCAAGGGACCGAAGGTGAATCCAAGTCCGAAGGCGGCGCCGATAATCGCCATGCCTTTGGTGCGTCCTTTTAAGCTCGTCGAATCAGCGATGTAGGCTTGTGCGGTGGAAATCGTGGCTCCGGCAATCCCGGCTCCGATTCGTGTCACGAAGAGCATCGGCAGGCTTTTCCATAACGTGGCTACGCCGAAAAGCGAGTAGAACACGGCGGAGCCGAGCAAGCCGACCATCAGGACCGGCCGGCGCCCCACGCGATCCGAGACCCGGCCCCACACCGGCGCGAACAGGAATTGCATGATCGAAAAGCACGACATCAACAGGCCGATCATCAGGCCCTGATCTTTTAGTCCGAATTCCTCGGCGTAGATCGGCAGGAGCGGCAGGACCATGCCGAACCCCAAAAGGTCGATGAAGACCGTGAGGAAGATCACAAACAGGGAGCCGCGACGATTCTCGGGAGCGGATGGTGTCATATTGTGGAGTGGATAAAGGGAAGTAGCCAGTTCCGCAGTGTAGTCGAACCGAGGCGGGATGCGGAGTGGCATACCGTGGCAAAATCATTTTCGTTGACCTGCCGCATGGCCCTACCCGACATCGGATCCGGCTCTTATGATTCTGAGCATGTTGCCTGCGACTTTTGAGGAACGACGACGTGACGAGCAGTTGCCACGCGAGGAACTCGCTGCATGGCAGCTTCAGCGTGTGAATCAGCTGCTCGATCGCATTCTTCCGGCCAACCCCTTCTATCGGGCAAAGTTGGGTGACGGGCCGCTGCGCCTGACATCGCTTGCGCAGTTTTCCGAATTGCCGTTTACGACGAAGCAGGAATTGATGCCGCAAGGCTCAGCCGGGGATTACGCTCGCAATCAAACATTTCCGCTGGAGCAGTATGTCCGATTTCACCGGACGTCGGGCACGCGAGGTCGGCCGCTGGCGGTAGCGGATACGGCGGAAGATTGGGCCGCGTGGATTGCGCAGTGGCAGTACGTGTTGGACGCGGCGGGGATCCAGCGCGGCGACCGCGTCGTCTGCGCCTTTTCGTTCGGGCCGTTCATTGGTTTCTGGAGCGCTTTCGAGGCCTGCATCGCGCGTGGCGTGATGACCATTCCCGGTGGCGGGATGAGCAGCCGCGCGAGGCTGGAACTGCTCCGTGACGTGGATGCCACTGCCGTGCTATGCACGCCCAGTTATGCGCTCCATCTTGCCGAGGTTGCGCGACAATCGGGGCTCGAACTGGGTAGCGGCAATCTTCGAGCGCTGATCGTTGCGGGCGAGCCGGGCGGATCGTTGCCGTCCGTACGGCGTCGGATTGAGACTGCTTGGAACGCCCGCGTCGTGGATCATGCCGGCGCCACCGAAGTCGGCCCCTGGGGATATCCCGATTCTGCCGGCCGTGGCCTGTTTGTCAACGAGCGATCGTATGTCGCCGAGGTGCTCGAACCCGGCGGCGAAAAGCCGGTGGACGAAGGGCAGTTGGGCGAACTCGTGCTTACCACGCTTGACCGTGTTGGGGCCCCGGTGGTGCGTTATCGGACCGGCGACTTGGTGCGGCCGCGATGGAAGCACGCTCAGCGAACTCGATTTGTTTGGCTCGAAGGCGGCGTTGTGGGACGGGCCGATGAAATGCTGATCATTCGCGGTGTGAATCTGTTTCCCAGTTCCCTCGACGAGATCATCCGCGGCTTTCCTGAAATCGCCGAGTATCGCGCGATCGTTTCCTCGCGAGATGCATTGGACACGCTGCGGATCGAGATCGAAGGCGATGCGACCAGTGTCGAACAACTGGCGACGGCACTGCAGGTCCGCTTGGGGTTGCATGTCGATGTGGTGCTGGTGCCCGCCGGTTCGTTGCCTCGCTTCGAAGGCAAAGGTCGGCGTCTCAGCGATGAACGAACCCATTCCTAAAGGCAGATGTTGTTGTGCACAGCCTGTCGTGAAGATCCTTGGATGAATCTTGTCATTGTTGCGGGGTAATAGCATGAATTCGCAGTCGATTTTTCTCGGGCAACGTGCCCAGTTTCCCGCCTTGGAACGGCAAGTGGCGGGACAACCGGCGGTATTTTTCGACGGTCCTGCCGGAACCCAAGTGCCGAATTGCGTGATCGAAGCGATTCGCGAGTACCTCGTGCGGCACAACGCAAACCATGGCGGTTGCTTCTTAACGAGCCAGGAGAGCGACGCGATGCTGGATGAAACGCATCGCGCGGTGGCCGATTTGCTGGGGGCCTCCGATCCCGAAACGATCGCGTTCGGCGCGAACATGACCACGCTTACCTTCGCCCTGTCTCGATCGCTGGCCCGCACATGGAAGCCTGGCGACGAAGTGCTGGTCACGCGACTCGACCACGACGCCAATTTCACGCCCTGGGTCATGGCGGCCCGCGATGCCGGTGCGGAAGTGAAGGTCGTCGATTTTCGTCCCGAAGATTGCACGCTTGATTTGGAAGATTTTCGCCGCAAACTGTCTTCGAAAACCCGGTTGGTCGCGGTCGGGTGTGCGTCCAATGCAACCGGGACACGCAATCCGATCCCGCAACTTGTTCAATGGGCTCACGACGCCGGGGCGCTGATCTTTCTCGACGCAGTGCATTACGCCCCGCATGCCCTGGTGGATGTCGAGAATTGGGGCTGCGACTTCCTGGCCTGCTCAGCATACAAATTCTTCGGCCCCCACGTCGGTATTCTGTGGGGACGCAGGCACTTGCTGGAGGAGCTGACTGCCTACAAAGTGCGACCGGCATCGAACAGCCTGCCCGGCAAATGGATGACCGGTACGCAGAATCACGAATGCCTTGCCGGAGTGCTCGCCGCCGTGCGATACCTGGAAACGCTCGGCAGATCGCTGGGGTGTGCCGCCAACGCGACGCGTCGCGAAGCACTGCGTGCCGCCATGAAC
>JBJOLO010000527.1:0-12335 GCA_046045565.1 Planctomycetota bacterium
CCTGTAGATCTTTCTCAGGGTCGGTACGCAATGGTGGTAGCCCCATTGTGTAAGGGACACTTTGGGGTACTCGATACCGACAGTTGGTTGCTCGAACCGATGCGAGTGGCTTACGAAGCCGCATGACTTTGCGTCATGCCGCCAAAGAGGGGGCGTTGCAGCGGTTGTAGATTGATTATGAAATGACACGGAACTGACGAACATCGTCCTATGTTTTCGTGGACATCGCAGGGTTCGTTGGCTCGCGAGTGACCTGGCTGGAAATAGATTCATTCGAAGAGTTTGGTCGTTCAGGGAGTTTCGTATGCGCGTGGCGTTGCTGATTGTATTGGTGCTCTTGGTGGGCTGTGGTAACGCCAAGTCCGGTGCGAAGAAGAAGTCAGGAAAAGAAAAAGCACCCGTAACGATTCGCGAGTTTGACTCGACGCGCGACGCGCTCGCTGCGCTCACCATTGCCTACAGTGAAAATCAGGCTCGCGATGTCCGTGAAATCGAGCCTTGGTTTGCCAAGAACAAAGAGACCGCTCTGTCGGAATTGGGCGGATTGGCGACCAGCGATGATACGCCATTGGATCAGCGATTGATCGCCTGCCGCGCGTTGGCAAGATTGGGCACGGATAGCATTCCCGTGCTGATGGAACTGACAGGCCATAAGACCGACCAGTTGCGGTATCGGGCGGCGGAGTCGCTGGGGATGATTTCGCCGAGCAACGAGCGGCATGTTGACGCGTTGATCGAGTTATTGCAGGGGGACGACTCGCGTTTGAAGGGTTATGCGGTGCGGGCTCTCAGCAGTGCCGGTCCGATCGCGAAGCGGGCGGTGCCGGATCTGGTGGCGATTCTGAACGATCGCACCCAAAATGAGGCCTTGCGTAACGATGCCAAAACCGCGCTGGTGAAGATCGACCCCCGGCGAGGACTGATGAATGTAAAGGACGAGTGATCCTGGATCGGCGTGCCGTGACGGGATCGTCGCGTGTTGTCGACGCAACACGCACGTGGTTTTCGCGAAGACGACTCGTTCTCTCGCCTGAATCAAAAGTCGCTCTGCTCAGGCATCCTTTGCTAACGCTATTTCTTTTCAAGCGTAATGCCATCGGGCGACTGTTCGAAGAACGTAGCAGAGCGGTTTAGGGCGTCGAGCAGGTGTCGAATGACGGAGTAGTGGGTGCCGTCGTACCAGACGAGTTCCGGTTTGCCGAAGGCATCCCAAAGCTTGTCGGTACAAGCGCGGGGCACCACTTCATCTTTGGTGGCATTGAGCATGAGGATCCGTCTGCCGCGCACATTGTCGCCATACTTGACTGGATCGATTTCCTTGAGTGCGTCGAGGAATTCATCTTGTGATCCGCCTGTGGCGACCCACTTGCGACGGATTTTTTCGAGCTCCGGCGATTCTTTGGCGACGGTGACAAGGTCTCCGCCGGCGAGCAGCAGGCAGACATTTTGCAAGCGTGGTTCAGCGGTCGCGGCCAGCGCGCCGGTAATACCGCCCAGGCTGATGCCGAAAATCCCGAGCCGGTTGTCATCGATTTCGTCGCGGTGGGCGAGCCACGCGGTGGCGCGGCGGATATCGAGTACGGCTTGCGTCATTCCTTCGAGTGTCTCGCGCGGATCTTCCGAAATCATGCGTCGCGACAGCTGCGGATCGCGCCGTTCGCCGTAGTACGGCATTTTCAAGAACAGCGCCGCGACGCCATGTTCGGCAAACATGTTGGCAAACACGCGGGCTAGCGGGAAATCGCCACCGAGGATGTGCAGCACGATCACCGCCGGCACCGGCTTGTCGCTCTTCGGACGATAATACTCGCAGTGCACGGTGTTGTTTTGCTCGCTGGCCGTTTTGATTGGCGAGGGAAACGTGACTTTGGAGATCGAGACGCGTTTGGAAACCTCGGGGGTTGCCTCTTCGCGATAGTCGAACGGGTCCGTCAGCAACCGAAAGCGAGGTGCTACGCGAACCTCTTGTTCCGTCGCGGCGACGGTGACTCGGCCGTCGCGAACCGGTAATGCTTTCGATTCGGCACGCACCAGACCGGTGAGGGGCACGGTAGCGAGCAAGACGACGGAATAGGTACGGATCATGGGCGACTCGACAGAGGGACGTTTCTGGGTAAACGGGGGCCAGCCCGGCGGTGCATTCCAGCTGAATGCTCAACGTAACTGTGCACGCTCACACGGTTTATTGACCGGGGCAGATCCGCATTATGGACCAGGACCTGGGCGAAGTTCAACGTGGATGGGGTTCAACGTGGATGGGGTTCAACGTGGATCGGTGCATGCACGCTGCGGTTGGCTGGCAATCCGTTGTGAGGGCGACGGGGCTACGGTTACGCCTTGGCGTGGGAATTTGCAGACTTTATACTTTTCCACATGAAGTTGTGTGAATAATCCGCCGAGAATCACTCGAGAATCGAGCAGTAGTCCGACCAAGGTTCGACCCGTTGCTCGTTGTCGCTGACAGGCGACCGGTGAGATCGGCAGTTTCCTTCAAGCTTTTTTCATCGTTGCGGGTTTGACCAGGGCTCGCAGCGTTTTATTACGAGAGAAATCGCATGGCCAAACAAGGTCCTCGAAAAAAGCTGCCCAAGGAAGTGGCGGTCATCAATGCGGACAACTGCACCGGTTGCGAGTCATGCTTGGAAGTTTGTCCGGTGGACTGCATTACGCTGAAGCAGTTCGCGCATGGGGTGAAGGGCAATCAGGCGTGGTGCGAGATTGACATCGAGCGGTGTGTGGGCTGCGAGGTGTGCGTGCACATTCCGCAGAAGAAGACGAACCCTTACGAGTTGACGGTTTGTCCCTGGAACGCGATCGAGATGGTGCCGACCGAAATCGTGGCCACGGTGATTGCCCAGATCGGCGGTCCGCCGGAGTACATTCAGGCCAATTGGGATCGATTGGTCGGCACAGCTCAGCACCTGGCGGAACTCAAGGCATCGGGTTGATTCATTCCTGCCGCGAGTGCGTCGGTCACGCGGCGCAGTGAATGCCGATGATCAATCTTCACGGCTCGACGAAGCGGCTTTGCGACGGGTTGACCCGTCGCGATCTACTGCATGTTGGCGGGATCGGGATGTGGGGGCTGACCCTGGCCTCCGCGACTTCCGGCACTGCATCGGCCATGCCGCGTCCGTCCGAGGCCGACCTTCCGAACTTCGGCCGTGCGAAGCGTTGTGTGATGGTCTACCTGTTCGGTGCGGCGCCGCAGCACGAGACGTTCGATCCGAAGCCGGATGCACCGGCGGAGATTCAGGGCGAAATGAAAGCGATCTCGACGTCGCTGCCCGGGGTCGCATTTGCGGAGGGTCTGCCACGGTTGGCGAAGCTGGCTGATCGCATGACGATTGTGCGATCGATGTGCCATCCTTATCCGCTGCACGGCGTTGCGTACGCGATTACGGGACTTCCGGTTTATACCACCGATCTTGAAACGCGTCCTCATGATGCGGCGCACTGGCCGTACATGGGATCGGTCGCCGATTGGTACTGGTCGCAGCACACGAAAGGGCCGCCCAATGTGCTGCAGCATGTGGGTTTGCCGTGGGTTCTGAATTCGCAGGTGGACGATCTGGGATTGATTGCGGGTCCGTACGCGACGTTTCTGGGTTCGCAATATGATCCGGTTTGGACGCAATTTGAGGGCAAAGGTTTGCGCGTTGCGCCGAAGTGCCGGCACGAGCAGTCGAAGGAGTACCAGGACCCGTACGCCGACTGCTCGCGCGATGCTCGATTTGTCTTTCAAGGCTCGCGCGGATCGGCGGAGGCATTGAGCGATGCGCGATTCGGCATGCGACGGGAGTTGGTCGAGCAATTGGATCGGGTGCGGCGGGAGATCGATCAAGCGGCTGCGGTGCGGGACTTCGGTCAGCAGAAGACCCGGGCCTTGTCGCTACTCACTTCACAGCCGCTTCGCGAAGCGCTCGATATCGGCCGGGAAGCCGAGGCCGCTCGGGAGCGATACGGTTACACCGTATTCGGGCAATCATGCCTCGCGGCTCGTCGGTTGCTCGAAGCGGGCAGTCGATTCGTGTCGGTATTCTGGGACGCGTACGGAACCTATTTCAGCGGTGGTTGGGACACGCATCAGAACCATTACCCGCGTTTGCGCGAGTACTTGCTGCCCGGCTTTGACGTTGCCTTTTCGGCGTTCCTGAGCGACCTCGACGAACGCGGGTTGCTTGACGATACGCTCGTGATCTGCACGACGGAACATGGACGGACGCCGCAAATCGATTCGAAACCCGTTGGAGCGGCACGACATCATTGGTCGCGAGCCTATTCCACGGTACTCGCGGGCGGCGGCGCACGGCGTGGGGCCGTGGTGGGAAAAACAGATCGTCAGGGCGGAGATGTGATCGACGTCCCGATTTCACCCAAGGATATCCAGGCGACGGCATTCCACCTGTTGGGAATACCGGCTGACACGCAGATGGTTGACCGTCAGCATCGACCGCATCCCATCGCCGGTCAGGGCGCGGTGCGCAAAGAATTGCTGTAAGGGACTTACTGCAACACTTCGGCGTACAACTCGCGATAGCGCTGGACCATCTTCTCGACAGTGAACTCTTCGGCGATCCGTCGCCGGCCATTTTCACCCATCCGTCGGCGTTCGTCGTTTTGATTTAAGAGATAATGCGCCTTGCGGGCGAACTCGGCGCGATCGCCCACGGGCACGAGGTATCCCGTTTCCTCGGGAATCACCAGATCGCGATTGCCCGGAATGTCGGATGCGATTACCGGGAGACCGGCTTGCATCGCCTCGAGGACGGCGTTGGATTGGCCTTCGTATCCGCTTCCGATCCAGAACAGATCGAGCAGCGGCAGGATGCGGCCCACGTCGGTCCGCTCTCCCAACAAGTGCATGCGATCTTCCAGTTGAATCTGGCGAATGAAACGCTCGAGGCGCCAGCGTTGGGGACCATCACCGACGATCAAAAAATGTGTGTCGTCACGAGCCGACTTCATGAGTTCCGCGGCCCAGATCAGATCTTTGTAGCGCTTTTGCGGCCACATACGACCGACGGCCCCGACCAGGAACGTGTCGGGTGTCAGGCCCAATTCCTGGCGGAACTGTTCGCGCGCGGATGCCAGTCCGCCGGCCATCGACGGGGTGTCTCCTAGCGACTCGATGGCATTCGCAGGCGGAATGCCATTGGGAATCACGACGAATTTCTTTTCAGGGATCCCGTGCTGCGCATAGAACTCGACAACACCCTGGCTATTGGTGGCAATGCGATCGGTGCGTTTTGCGAGGTAACGATCGATCGCCAACTCGTGCCATCGTTTCCAGGGATCGACGCATCGTTCACCGGCGATCAGATGTTTCACGCCTGCATGGAGTGCCGCGTGTCGGCCATAGCAATTTGCAGCGAAGATCCAGGTATGGACGATGTCGGGTTTGAGTTTGCGAATGTGATCGCGCAGTCGAAACCAGGCTGCGGGGTCAAACTTCCAGTGTTTGCCGATCACGGTGAGCGGTATGCCGCTGTCGCGCAAGGTCGATTCGTAAGGACCGCCGCGCGTCAAAGCGCAAACGTGCACGTCGGTCCCGGCGCTATGCAACGCTTTGCTGAGCAGCACCAGTTGTTTCTCGGCGCCGCCACGGTCGAGCGTGGGGATGATCTGCAAGATTCTGGGGGCCATCGTACGGTCGCGGTGCTCCTATCACGCTATTCTACCTGCCTGCCGTTTTTCCTCTATCCCAAGATGGCCGGATCATGGCATACCGTACGATGCCTCCGTCATAGTAGGATGGAGGTCGCCATGTCCTGGTTCAGCCGTACCTTCAACGAAGCGACTTCGGAGGCCATCGATGCCACGGGACTGGCCCACGCGCTGACGATGGGAGACCGACTGGAGGCACCGCTCTTTGTGCTGGTCCACGGCCGGGCGGGCAATCGGCATTCGATGTCGATGTTTCGACAGGTCCTGCCTGCCGGCGTGAATGTTCTGGCACCGGAAGCGTTCCTTGACGATCCGGCCGATGGTGGCCGCAGTTGGTGGTTCTCGGGTGACCGTTCGCCGGAATCGCATGATGCGGCTCGCGAACGATTCGAGCAGTTCCTCGATCGCGCAGTCGGATTCTACGGACTGCGACCCGCGAGTGTGGTGGGGGTGGGCTTTTCTCAAGGTGCGGCGCTGCTCTCGCTGATTGTGCAAGAACAGCCCTGGCGACTACACCGTGCGGCGCTGCTGGCCGGGTTCGTTATCGAACGTTCTGTGGAGAAGGCAGGTCAACGCCCGGACGTTTTCATCGCACACGGAACCGTCGATCCGATCGTGCCGATTGAACGAGCACGTCGCGGTGCCGAGTGGTTGCGACAATGCGACTGCGACGTGACGGTTGTGGAAGACCCCGTCGGCCACAAGATCGGCCGTGAGGGAATGCGGCAATTGAAAGGATGGCTGCAGGCAACACGCGACCCTCATCCCGATGAATCGGGATGAGGTATGCAGGTCGATAGGTAGCCGATCGATGGTCGATCGATTTATTCAGGGACCGCTGTGGAATCACCCCTGTGCAGGGGATCCCCTGTAAACCGCGTTCGGTCGTGATCAGCGATCCTGATCGAGAAGGTCGGAGTGGTTACTTATTACCCTGACCGGTGCGCAGGTCGTTTACCTCTTTGCGAAGTTGTTTAACTTCGTCGAAAAGATCGCTCAGTTTCTTTTGCAATTCGCCGTCGATGCGTTCCGGTCGGAAGAATGGCATGCCCTCGACGGGCGGCATCGTGCGTGGTTCGCGGTAGAGTCGCGGTCCGCCCTCACCGCCGGGCGGGAGGTAAGCACCGGGTGCGCTGCCAGGCACGGGGGCCAGCATCCGCCACGCCATGCCGCCTTGCCCCGCCTGCATGGCCTGCTGCACGAACAGGCGGATTTCCTCAGGCAGTTGGTTCAAGTTGCCTTCCGAGGTTTCCCAAGTTTGATCATCGCGTTTCACCACAATCTTGGCCGGCTGATCGCCTTCTTTGGTTACTTGCACGGTAACGTTCTTCGGCAGTGCGACGGGCGGCGGGCTCTTGGTCGGATCTCCATTACCAACGATGCCGGGTCGTAAGAAGAACATGCTCATGCCCTGCCGGGGATCGCCCGACTTTCTCAGGGCTTCGAGCGCCTTTTCCAGTTGTCGCTGTTGTTCGGCTCCGATTCGTGCCGGGTCATTGCCAAAGGGAATCCCGTCGAGTTCGATACCGAGGGGAGCGCCGCCTTCAATACGAAAGTTCGGTCCTGCTTCCAGTTTCGGTCGCTTCACCGGCGCAACGCTGACGTTCATTTCTTTGGCAGCGCGGATCAGCGTGATCTGAAGTTCCTTCCCTTGGGATTTCGCGACGGCGGCAACCAAATCGGCAGGTTCTTTAACCACGGCATCACCCGCTTTAAGGACGATGTCGTGGATTTTCAGGCCCGCTTTCGCGGCCGGTGAATCGGGAAATACCGAAGTGATCAGCAGTCCGTCGCTAAAGCCTAAATGAGCTTTCAAGGCGTCGTTCGTTGCGGGATCGAGCGTGACTCCGATCCAGTATTCCGCAGGCCCGTCTTCGCTGGAGATCACCGCATTGCCGACCTCGCCATCGGGATTGATGGTGAGTTCAAGCCGCAATTCTTTTTGTTCCACCTTGGGAGGCTTGTCCTCCTGCGCGGCCGCATGATCGACAAAGGCCCAGGCGCCAGTCGAGCAGGTTGTTGCTAAGGCCAAACCACGGGCCACTTTCATCCACCATCGCTTGATCATCCCCGTTCCTTTCGTGTTAACGTTTTGCACCCCTGCTATTCGCTGAAAGGAATTACCGCTGCCATTAATAAGGCCGGTTTCCGACCGGGACAAATTGATAACCTTCGACCGGTACGACTGCCCGACGGCCGTTCTCGAGTTCCAACGGCAAAAACTCTTGATAACGCTGTACGCGAAAACCGCGCTGTCGAATGGCGTCGAGGACAGTGGGCGGGAGCATGCTCCCATCGTGGACCAAGGCCCCTGCGCCGACGTGGTTAGCGTCGTACAGCGGAACGTCGACCGGACGACTGTCGCCATTCTCGTCCTGCATCACCAATCGCACCTTATCGACCGGTTGCAACGCTCGCCGCGTTTCCGACCCTGCTTCGGTTCTTGCAGCAGTTCCGCTACTGCTTCCCTTGTTCGCATCCGCTTGCGCGATCGAGGGCGGGGCGTTGGTCGCGCCGTTCTTCACGATGCTGTTTGGCCGATCGGTATTCGTTGTCGCGAGGTTCCCGGATCTGCTGTCGTGATTTTTCTGGTAGAGCAATCCGAATCCGCACAAGACGACTACGCTTGCTGCGATCGCCAGCCAATTGACCCAGCGCAGATGCGTAGCCTCAGCTGGATCGACAGCGATGGTGTCCGCTTGGGTTTCCGCTGGCTTGTCGAGATGGTCGCGCAGTCCGCGAAGCTCCTGACCCCAGGCTTGTGCTTCGAGAAACGCCATCGCACAGCGCCGCCAGCCGCCGGGTTCATCGTCGAGCGAAGCGAGCATTCGACGATACTCCTCGGGGGACAGTTCGCCATCGACCAGTCGGTCGAAGCGGGCATCGTCTGCCAACATCTCTGGATCGATTCGGTTCATCGTGGAGCCTCAATGACTTGCAGGGACATCAGCTCTTGTCGCATCCGCGCTCGTGCCCGGTGCAGTCGCGTCTCGACAGCGCTGTGACTGACCCCCAATTGCTCGGCGATACGGTGGTAATCCCAATTCTCGGTGTATTTGAGTAGCAGCAGTTCGGCATCGCGTGGCGGCAGGCGGTCGAGCGCCACGCGCACCAACTGACGCCGCTCCCGTGCCAGCAGCCATTCCAGCGGTTCCGGCGTGTTGGCATCCGATTCCGACGGAGCACACCTTTCGACAAACCGCTCGCGAAGTTTCCTGCGTCGCCCACAGCCTCGCCGGTAAAGGAGCGTCTGTCGGATCGCCAGCCGGTACAACCAAGGGCCGGCCTTAGCCGGGTCACTTAGCGGCGCCGCTTGCTTCACTGCCGCCAAGGCAACCTCCTGCATCACATCATCAACCGCTTGCGCTTCCTGCAGCCGCGCGTACACGACCGTCCGCAGCCAGCGATCATGCTGGGCTAGCAGGGCAGGCCAATCCATGTCCGGCTTGGCTCCGCGATCGAGTTTCGCGTGCGACACCATGCGGTTCCCGTCTATGGCCATGCGACCGCGGATCCGATCAAGCATGACGCGTGGTTGCTCCGGCCAGTCGAATAGTTGCCGGCCGCGAAATAATCTTGCCTCCGGTTCCGACTTATGACTGCTTTACGGCCAGGCCAAGGCACAGAATAATGTCCAATCCTCATGCCGGTATACGGCAATTGGACTCCAGGAAAACTTACGCGAAAACCGCAGCCACGAAAGGAATTGCGCCAATGACCCGTTTCCGAAAGCTGTCTGGGACAGCCCTGGCCCTGGGTGTATTCGTCTGCCTGTCGACGGTCTCCGATTCCGAGGCCGGTCCCCTGCGGGTGCGTCGTACTCGAACTGCCACCGAATCGAATTCTAACGCTGGGAGCTCTTCCGCCATGTCGATCCAAAAAGCCTCGTATGGAAAAACCAAAGACGGCACCGAAGTATTCTTGTACACCTGTACGAACCAAAACGGCTTGGTGGTTCGCATCACGAACTACGGTGCGACCGTCGTATCGGTCGAAACGCCTGATCGCAACGGAAAGCTGGCGAATATCACCCTCAGCTTCCCAACGCTCGACGGGTACCTCGAACGGCATCCCTACTTCGGCTCCACCGTCGGTCGCTACGGCAACCGGATTGCCGGCGGCAAGTTCTCGATCGATGGCAAGCAGTACCAACTGGCGACCAACAACGGTCCGAATCATCTCCATGGCGGCATCAAGGCTTTTGACGCCCTGGTCTGGAAGGCTGAAGAACTGAAGACCGCGGATGCCGTCGGCGTCTCCTTTTCGCTACGCAGCCCCGATGGCGACGAGGGGTTCCCGGGTAACCTCGATTGCGTCGTGAAGTACTGGCTGACGAATCAGGACGAATTGCGTATCGACTACACGGCGACCACGGACAAACCGACGGTCGTGAACCTGACGAATCATTGCTACTGGAATCTTGGCGGCGCCGGATCGGGCAATATCCTGCAGCACGAATTGGAGATCGCTGCCGACAAGTACCTGCCGATCGATGCGACCTCGATCCCGACCGGCGTGCTGGCCGATGTCAAAGGCACGGCGATGGATTTCACCACCGTCCACTCGATTGGCGAGCGGATCGACGAACTGAAAAAAGCTCCTCACACCACGCAGGGCTACGATCATTGCTACGTGCTGCGAGGCCAAGCAGGGAAGCTTACGTTGGCAGCTCGCGCCCGTGATCCCAAGAGCGGTCGCATGATGGAGATCTACACCACCGAGCCGGGCATTCAGTTGTACTGCGGCAACTTCCTGGATGGCGGTGCCGGCAACGGCGGGTTCAAGCAGCACGATGCGTTCTGCCTCGAGACGCAGCACTATCCGGACTCGCCCAACCAGGCGTCGTTCCCCTCGACGCTGCTCAAGCCGGGTCAGACATTCCAGTCGACCACGGTGCACAAGTTCTGCGTGAAGCCGTAATTGAGCAGCGCCACGTTGCGGCGAATTCTCCAGTTCTTCCGCACCTTCGGGGCGGAAGAACGAACGGATCGTTCCGTGCAACAGGATGAACGCTTACATCAAACGGCCATCGCAAAGTAACGCTGGCCATCGACGCAGCGGCACGGAAAACAGGCGTCGCGTCTGTGCATCATCACTCGCAAACGATCGTTGCGGCTTACGAGCCGTTCTGCGCGTGCGGGTTGAGTTTCATCTTGGCGCGGATTTCATCCTTGAGCTTTTCCAGCACCGACTGCTTGTCGGTCTGGTCGAGGATGCGATGGACGACCGACTTCGGGCCTTCGCTGCCCCAGGATGAGCCGTGTTCGAAGTAGTATTTCGCGGCTTGTCCGACGATGTACGACCCATAGCCGGCGGCGGCACCTTGCGGCAGCGCGGTGAGCACCACGCCGAAATTCGCCGTCAACGCCTTGAAAGACGACATCAGCCAGTGCGTTGTCATTTCGCCCACCAACACCCAGCCGGCGGCACGAAGGATGGAAGTCACCAGCTTGCTGGCGTGCGCCCACGACATTTCGAGCCCGTAAATATGTGCCAGCGTAACGACCATGGTGGCGTCGAGTGCGCTGCCGGCCACCACATCCACGACGGCCGGGGAGAGTGCGACGGTCACTGCTTTGAACGATGCGTAACTGAGAATCACTTGCGAGGCCCGGCGGTCGCGAAGCTGCACGCGCAGGGTTGCAACGCGATCCGACGTGTCGGCCGCAAACATCGCCGCATTGAGCGTTACGAGGGCCAAGCCGTCGCGGTCAAGCACCTCGAGAATCCGCGTCTTTAATGACCCGATGTCCGGTTCGGGTTTGCGCCATTCATGTCGAGTCGTCCCGTCGGCTGACTCGATTACGTACTCAACCTGCCGCGGATCGGCCGAGGTGGTCACGATGTCGACCGCGTTGATCACGCCTTGCAACCGGTCGTCGCGCAGCACCTCGATCAACCGCTGGCGCTGTTCCGGCGAATACAGATCGATCTTGTTCAGTACGACAATGATCGGCTTGTTGGAGGACGCCAAGGCCAGGATCGCCGAATGTTCGGTATCGGTAAGATCGGAGTCCGTGACAAACAAGATCAGGTCGGCGCGTTGTGCGGCCTGACGAGCCATCTCACCGCGATCCTGACCACCGACCTCGTTCAGGCCCGGTGTATCGACGAGCACCACCTGAGATCGTCCGAGTCCGGGGACGCAGTAGCCGCAGCCATCCCACGACACATGCCAGATCTCTTTGGTCCAACCGCCTCGTACATCCACGGCCGCGACCGCTTTGCCGACCAGGGCATTGATCAAGGCGGATTTGCCTGTGCTGATTTCGCCGAACACCACAATCTCGACGCGTCCGTCGGTCAGCTTTTCCAGCATCGACTGCATGGCATGCAGGTCGTGCTTGAGCCGCTCTTTCTCTTCGACGGAACAACGCTTCAGTTTTTCCAGCGTCTGCTCGACCGAGACCACGGCATGGCGGAATTGCGAGTCGTCTGTCGACGGAGTCCCGGCCATCGCGACCTCTCAACCGGCCAATCCAAGCAGTTTCAAGATGGCAGGCAGTTCACGGTAGTCGCCGACGATCACGTCGGCGCCCGCCTCGATCAACCGCCGACGTTTCCAATCGTTGATGCCTTCGCGCGTGTCCTCGTTGCTGGCGACTCCCAGCGCAAAACCGCCGACACGCTTGACCTCTTCGATTTCCACATAACCATCGCCGATGCCG
>JBJOLO010000531.1:0-8481 GCA_046045565.1 Planctomycetota bacterium
CTGGAAAGTTCGCCAAGAAAGGCCACCACATCGTGCTCGACGGGAGAAACAGACTGCATATCAGACTCCTGGACAGCTTGATCGCGAATCATGACGTTGGTCAAAGGTGCAAGCTCAAAGCGAAGTGAGGAAAACGGTAACTTCCATGAGAGATCGTGGAGGCCGGTTGCCGGGGACATCGCGAGTCCACAGACCGCGATGGCGGCGGCACGTAAAATCAGGTCGGGCGTCCCAGGGCGAACAGTTCATACATTGGGCCGGCGAAGGTGTCGGCCGTGGCCTTGGTCATGGCTTCGACCATCCGCTCGTCCATTTGTGCCTGAAAAACCGTTTCCGCTCGTCCGCCGTGAAAGTAGGCCGGCTTATCCACCGTCTTCCGCATGGCGGTTACCAGTTGCGAGAAGAACGTGTTGCCCACGAAGTCGGTAAACGCTTCGCGCACCTTTTCGTTGTCTCCAGGCCGCTGCAAATTGGCCGGAGCGTTGGGCGAGTTGTACGTCAGTGGATTGATTTCCATGTTGCAACCTGCGTGATGAGATGGGATACGGGGGGGGCTACTCGATCACCACGCGACCGAACAGATGGCCGCTGGCTTCGAGGCTCTTGATGATGTCGATGATGTCGTCGCTGGGCGCTTTCAATGAGTTCAATGCATCGACCAGGTTTTTCAATTTGGTTGTGGCAGCCGAGGTATTGGTGGCATCGACGGCCACCCAGGCCGGGATCGTTGTCGTGCCGGCCGTTTCGATGACAAAGCCTTTGTGCTTGACGACTACCGGTCCGATTTCCACGTCGGCTCCCACCACAATCGCGCCGGTTCGTTCGTTGATCACGACGCGCGGATCACTGTGGCGATTGATCAGCGGTTCGTCCAGAACCATACCAATGAAGGAGACAGGATTGTCGAGTTCATACGAGGGAATCTGCACTTCGACATTGACCTGATCGATGGCTTTCGCCCAGTTGCCGTTGTTCCGGGGGCCACGACCGATTGAGGCACGATTGATCGATCCGCCTGTTGCACCGGGACTGCGATTTTCCAAGCGGGTTCGCAGGTTGTTCACCGTTTGCTCAATCTCTTGAGCCATGGCAAAACTGGCATGATTGCGATTGATCACCAGCGTGAACTTGTTGTCCTTGACAAACTGGTTGTCAAAATCTTCTTCGAGACGGCAACCGCCATGGATCGTAGCGGAGACCGGGCGTGCCTGGTCCTCGATGGTGAGCGGTCCCTGAGCAAAACCGAACACGCGCGGGTTACCCGGTTCGGGGCCGACGAGTGCCGTCGTCAGCAGGTATCCGCCGGCAAGGCTTTTTGCGCTGATCGCGTTGATACTGCAGTTCAGTGTCGAACCTTGGCGGGCGCCTTGTGCGGGGACGGTCGCGGTCACAAACACCAGCGCGACGTTCTTGGCGTTTTTCAGTTCCAGCAGGTTGTCGTCGCCTTTGGGACCTTTCGCGACGGCGTTGCCCATGTGGTGCATGGCGCGAGCGAGCGCACGCAGCGTGGGCGAAACGTCGGCGTCCCCGGTGCCTTTCAGTCCCACCACCAGGCCCATGCCCTGCAGCGTGTTTTCTTCTTGACCTTTGACGTTGCAGAGATGCTTGATCCGCAGTTCCGCTGACAAAGGCGAAGCAACTGCCAGCAATCCGCAACAAAGAAGGTATGGAAGGTATTTCACGTTCAGTCTCCGTTAAAACGGATTGAATTGATCGAGCCAGCGGACGAACCAGCCTCGCTTGTAGCTGTCGCGAATGTGGCCGCGTTCCCGCTTCTTGATTTGCTTATTCACCAGGTCGCGATCGAGGATCATGCCGCTGGGGTCGATCTTCGACGGATCACAGCAACCCGTGATCGAGAACTCCCAGACCTCGTTGTTGATCTCAACAAGATCGTGGCCTTCGAGCACCAGGATGCCGTTGGGGCGAATATCGACGATCTCGCAGGCGATTTCATGTTTCAACGATTCAGTGGTGTCGAGTTCGCCGAGTGCCCGGAACTGCTGAGTGATCTGGCCTTTGGCTCGCGGGTCGCCGTCGCTTTGGGGCGAAGGCTTAATCCAGCGCAGTCCGTCGATAATCGGGAAATCGCTGAGGATCGCGTCGAGGCTGGCCGTCTTGCGGCGCTGGATTTCGCCGTCGGAGCTGACGCTCGACTTGATGTCCACCCGGACTCGCACATGGTCGCGCTTTCGCAGTTCCTTGGGTGGTGGCGGCGGAGCGACGTACGTGTAGGACGCCCGGGCCATGGTCAGCGGAGCTTGCTGGTCCTGATTGCGACCTCGCTGAAACAGACTCGAATTCTGCGCGTGGCTCACGGCCGGCATCGCCAGCAGGGCAGCAAACAGGGCCGCGGCGACCAGGGGCAGTCGAGTGCGGCGTTGGGGATGCATCGAAGTAGGGTTATTCATGGCTGTGGAAACCGTGGTCGTGTTACTTGGAAGCGGAGACAGCCGGCAGACCGGCGAAAATCTCCGCCGACTTGGGGCCAATGATCCGGGCCGTCAGCTTGCTCTTGTCTTTGTCCTGGGTCTCGATCGTGATCAGGTCACCCACGGCACCCGCTTCGAGTGCCTTGACGGACGTTCGCACTTGGACGCCGGAAGAGCGGGCAACGAGCGAAATCATTTCATTGCGTTGAATCGCGATCGGTCGGGTGACATCGGCTGTCGATACCGGCTCACCGGCTTGCAGCGAGCGAGTGACGGCGAGCCCCACGGCTTTGTCTTCCGAGTCAATCCATCCGGCGGCATCGCTGCTTGAATTCGCGGTCGCTGTCATCGGCTTGAGCACAATATCGTTTTTCTGAATGGTCTCGCCGCGGCTCAGTGGACGTGTGGACATGGCGATCTTGCGGGTCGGTTTCGCCGGCACGGCTGCGGGTGCTGGATTCGTCGCCGCTCGTACGACCACTTCTTTTGCGCCGCGAAACTGGATGCTGGACATGTCAATCCCGTGCAGCGTCAACAATTCGCGAAGTTCGGATGCCTTCACCTTGCGGATGGATTGCGACGAGGGAGCTGCAAACAATTCCGTTTCTCCGATTTGCTCCGCCTGCTTGCGATCGATCTCGCGCAACTCGGCGATGTCGTCCAGTCGCACCACCGGGCGGCGGCAAACGTATTCGGGTTTCAAGTGCACCTCCGCCGCGTTGCCGGAAAGATTGCCCAGCACCAGCATCGCCAGCGTTAACAAGGTCTTGATTCGTCCCGATCCCGTCATCAATTTCGCCTTTGTCCTGTCGTGTGTTTGTCTTCCGGATGTTTGGCTTCGGGATTACCCGGCCTTTATTTTCGATTCGGATTTCCGTGCTTAGCCTCGTCGCAGGTTCGAGATCAGTTGCAGGATCTCATCGCCCGCCTTGATTGCCTGCGAATTCAGCTCGAATGAGCGCTGCGTGGTGATCAAATCGATCAGTTCCTGAACCGGCTCTACGTTTGAAGCTTCCAGCATTCCCGAGCGAATCGAGCCGGCCCCATTCAGGCCCGGATTGGCAAACTGCGCGTCGCCCGATGCGGTGGTTGTGGAGTACAGATTTTCGCCGAGCTTGAGCAACCCTTCGGGGTTGACGAACAAGGCCAGCTGCAACTGGCCGACCTGCTGAGGCTGGGGTTGGCCCACCTGCTTCACAAGCACTTGCCCGCTGTCGTTGATGCTGATGTTCGTGATGTCCGTGCCTGCAATGGTAACGGGAGGCTGAATCATGCGACCGGTCGATGCGGAGCCTACGACGAGCTGCCCGTTCGCATTGATCGATAAGTTGCCGGCGCGGGTGTAAAGCGTTTCGTTGGTGGAAGGGTCGAGGACCTGCAGGAATCCTTTGCCTTCGATCAGGATGTTCAGCGGATCGTTCGTCTGTCGGAACGCGCCCTGCGTGAAGTCGGTTTGCACGCTGGAAACACGTGATCCGAGACCGATGGAGGTGCCGGTGGCGGTGGGCGTGTTTTGGGCATCAAGCGCACCCGGAAACGCGTGATGACGATAGAACAGATCTTCGAAATTGGCGTGGCCGCGTTTGAAGGCGGTGGTGTTCACGTTCGCCAGGTTGTTGGCGACGACGTCGAGCTTGGTTTGCAACGCTTCCATGCCGGTCGCGGCGGTGTAGAGGGTTTGGACGCTCATGTTTCCTTGCTCCGCTTC
This sequence comes from Planctomycetota bacterium, assembly GCA_046045565.1. Taxonomy (GTDB): domain Bacteria; phylum Planctomycetota; class Planctomycetia; order Pirellulales; family Pirellulaceae; genus VGZA01. The sequence continues at coordinate 4,141 of JBJOLO010000531.1, forward strand.
TTACAACTTCTTGCAACGAAGTGACGGGGATCGAAAAAGGGTTAGGCTTTCAGGGCTCGAGTCACGAGCGAGCCGACCACGCTGTCGTGGTTTTGAATCATGCGAACGTTGGCTTCGTAAGCACGGCTGGTTTCAATCATCTGCATCATCTCGCTGGTCGGCGTGACGGACGAGTGTTCGAGATAGCCCGACATGATCCGGCGGTTGGCGGGCGGAACGCGTTCGGGTTCGGCAAGCGGCGAGTAAAGGTTTTCGCCGGCCTTCACCAGATCACCCATCGAGCGCGGGCGTACCAAGCCCACGGGGATCATGTCGCCGCCTTGCGTGATGACTCCGCCATTCAGCACGCGAACCGGAAGATTCGGGTCAAGCACGATTGGCCGACTGTTTTCGTCCAGGACAGAATGGCCCTGGGCGGTCGCAACACGGCCGTCGGAGAGAACCTGGAAATTTCCCGCTCGAGTCAGCATCTGCTGACCATCGCGTTCCACGGTGAAGAATCCGTCGCCGTCGATTGCCATGTCGGTTTCCACTCCGGTTCGCTTGATCGGACCGGGACTGAAGTCGGTAACGGAGTTCGCCAAAAAAACGCCGCCGCCAATGTCGTCGATGGAACCCATGCCCGGACTCGACTCGCCGCGTTGAATCGCTTCGCTGTAACGAGCCTGAGCGATCGCCAACTCTTTCTTGAACGCCACGGTGTCGACGTTCGCCAGGTTGTTAGTGATCACTTCCATGCGGCGACTCTGCACATCCGCTCCCGCCGCAGCCAAGTACATTCCGTAGGTCATCGTCCGTGACTCCGTGCTGACTTCCTGTCTGTTGCGGCCTGCAGGAAGCAACCGCCGCGCCAATCAGTCGATTGCCGGGTCGATACTTCCCATCCGTTGGTTGTAAGTCTAGATGGGGAAAAGCTTTAGGCGTTTTGGCTTTTCGCCGTTCCTCGCGGACGACATGGACGCTTGCCGGTTTCCTCGCGCAAGTTCTGCGGTTCGGATCGGCAAATTCTGCGGGCAATGCCGGTTGCGAAGTCGGGGGATTGTGTCACACCTCCGAGGTTGCAACGTGCCGCGTCAGTCGAGGGTGATCGAGACCGCAAGTGGCTTTGTGTGAATAGCTTGCGTCGTTCTGTGCGCCGGATGCACCGAATGTGAATTTTGCCGGAAGATGTTTGGGGGCACTGGTGCACTTCGAATCCAATCGCCAAAATGCTAGCGATAGAACGTCAACGGATGGGCCGACGAGGTCCTCGCGAATTTGGAAGCTTTGCCCTCGCTCGATCGGAGAGATCGTGTCATGATGACCATCGAATTGGGTATTCCGGAATCCTTAACCACCTCCAAGGTCGTGAGGCATGTTGAGCCTCAGGAGTTCCTCCGCTTGGCCGTTTCGCATCGCCGGCTGACTCGTCGCTACGATGCCGAACCGGGGCTCTGCGTGCTGGAAGATTTGGATTCCGGGGAGCAGTTTGTCACGGATACGGCACGCCTCGCCAGCTATCAAATCACGCATGCCAACAAGTCCTGACGCAGTGCGTCGGGAAGCCCGACCCCAATCAGAGTGTCGGGGAGCGAAAACGAATGCGGAGCGTTCGTAATCGCGGTTGGGATCGACTTTGGCGAGTCGACTGCCGCCAGAAGGCGGGTTCATGAGTCGCTTGCAACAAATGTTCTGGCTTGTCCTGGTCTCCGGCGGTTGTGTGGGATGCGATCAGGTCTCGAAGATCTACTGTCGTGAAAAGCTGGAACATCGCGGGGTCTTTTCTTTCTGCTACGACACGGTCCGCCTGCAGTACGCCGAAAACACGGGGGCGTTTCTGGGCGGCGGGAATCAGCTCTCGCCCTGGATTTTTATCGCGATCGGGCTCATCCTCGTCGCCGGCATGCTGTGGTACCTGCTGTTCAAATCCAAACGCGATCTGCTCACCACCCTCGTCGTCAGCTTGCTGGTCGGTGGTGCCGTTGGCAACCTGATCGATCGAGCGGTCTTCGGGTATGTGCGCGATTTTGCCAACCTGGGGATCGGGCCGCTTCGCACGGGCATCTTCAATGTCGCCGATGTTGCCATTACCGTGGGCGTGGTCATCCTGTTCATCGTTGGCATGCGATCGGGCGATGCTCCGGCTTCTGACGGGGATGCAAAGCCCAGCCAAGCCTGAGGCAATCTCAGGTCCGGAATACGCGTGGTGCTCGCAGTAACCGATCCCGGGCTGCACGTTCAAAAACCAGCCGGCAGTTCGCAGCGATACTGCAAAGTCGCCATTCGGTTGCGATTGCGATTGGGTCAGGCGAGAATTTTCCGGCAGACTTCGCCTTCGTTGATCGTCGGTCGTTCCGGTCGGCCTTTGTGAAGATACGTTAGCATCTGGTGGTCGATGCCCAGGAGATGCAGGATCGTGGCATGCAGATCGTGAATGTGTAAACGATCTTCGACCGCATGAAGGCCGATTTCATCGGTGCTGCCGAGCGTGAAGCCGGGTTTCACACCGCCTCCGGCCATCCACATCGTGAAACCGTAGGGATTGTGATCGCGACCATCCCCTTTTTCACTCATCGGGGTTCGCCCGAATTCGCCGCCCCAGATCACCAGGGTTTCGTCGAGCAGTCCTCGTTGCTTCAAGTCGGCCAGCAATCCTGCGACGGGTTTGTCCGAGGCCAGGCAGAGCTCTCGGTGATTCTTTTCCAAGTTCGAGTGAGCGTCCCAGCGGCTGCCGGCACCATGATAAAGTTGGATAAATCGCACGCCTCGTTCGGCCAGCCTTCGGGCCAGCAGGCACTGGCGGCCGAAGTCGGCGGTCGCTTTCTCGTCGATGCCATAGAGCGATTGCGTTGCGGCAGTCTCTTGCGACAGATCGACCGTCTCTGGAGCGACAGCTTGCATGCGAAAAGCAAGTTCGTACGAGCGGATGCGGGCTTCGAGTTCCGAGTGCTGCGGATGCTGTTGCAGATGTTCCCGATTCAACGATTCCAGCATCGCCAGTTTGTGACGCTGACGCTCAGCACTGATCCCCTTGGGATTCTGCAGATTCGCAATCGGATCGGTACCCGATCGCACCGCGGTTCCCTGAAACGTTGCCGGCATGAACCCGGCACTCCAATTCCGTGGCCCGTTGATCACTTTGCCGGGGTTGTCTTCCAACACAATGAAGGCCGGAAGATTGGTGTTCTCGGTGCCAAGCCCGTAACTGACCCAACTGCCAAGCGACGGCCGACCAGCGATGATCGAGCCGGTGTTCATCTGGCAGACGCCGTTGGAATGATTTAGTCCGTCGGCCCAGCAGGATCGCAACACACAGAGATCGTCCATGCGTTGAGCGATGTGGGGCAGCCAGTCGCTGACCCACGCGCCGCATTGGCCGTGCTGCTGGAACGTGCGTTGCGACGCCAACAGGGGCGCATCGTATTCGCCCATCGGCGTGATCACCGGTCCGAAACTGTCGGGCAGCGGTTTTCCCGCGAGTTCTCTCAGTTTCGGTTTGGGGTCGAATAAGTCGATGTGACTCGGGCCTCCCTCCAGAAAGACGAAGATCACGGTTTTCGCTCGAGCCCTGGGGAGCCGCGACGACGGGGGCGCTTCGCCAAGTGCTATCGAACTACCCGTCAGGAGGTGGCTCAGCACTAGTCCTCCAAACCCGGCACCGCCGCGCAGCAGCAATTCCCGTCGTGTTCCCATGTGCATCGCTTGTTCGTTCGGCTTGCGGTTGGAGAGCTTCATGGTAGGTGAGTGGCCGTCAGCGTTGTCGTTCTGCCAGGGTTATTCCAGCAGCGTTATTCCAGCAGCGTGATTTGGGAAAGGTTACTGCACGTAGAGGAACTCGTTGGAGTTCATCAGCACGTGGCAAATATCCTGGATGGTCGCGGTACGGTCCGCAGCGCTGGCGATCCATTCTGCGAAACGCGATTGTTCGGCGACGGTTGGCGCTCGCCGGAGGATGCTTTCGAAAATCGAGTCAACCACTTGCGGCGGCGTGCGCTGCATACCGGACTCGTCCCGCGTGATTTGTTCGGCGAGCTTCGCAGCGCGAGTTACGGCGAAGGGGCCGTTGATCATCAGCAGAGCTTGGGTGGCGGTGGTTGTGACGTTACGATCTGCGGTACTGGTGAAATTGTCGACGCCATCGAATGCGTCGATCAAGGGATCGCGGCGATTGCGAATGACTTTGACATAGATCGAGCGTCGCGGTTTGTCGGCGTCGCAACCGGGACCGCCAGCCGAGCGATCCAATTCACCACTCGCAACAAGCATCGCGTCCCGAATCTGCTCGGCTTGCAAGCGTCGCAACGGCATGTGACTTAGCCAGCGATTTTCCGGATCGATTTGCAGCGCAGCCTCCATCTTCGG
>JBJOLO010000583.1:0-3872 GCA_046045565.1 Planctomycetota bacterium
ACCGCTTCTCGAATCGGAGCCGTTGGTGCTGTGGCCGTTCGTCTTGGCGGTAGGCAGCGGCGTCGTTTTCTGCAAAATCAGCGGGAAAGTCAGGACCAAGTTATTACCGTGGCTAGAATTGGGGCGGTAAGGGGATCCGAGACCCGGGCCGAACGAAGGGCGTCAGGCAGGACCTTAACGAAACCGGACTTTGCTATCAGCCCTGGCTTGCGCGGTGCAGCCCTGGCTTGCGCGATGCAGCCCTGGCTTGCGCGATGCAGCCTTGGCTTGCGGGATGCAAGTCTGGCTGGTGGTATGAAAGGTTGACTTTCGGGCGGACTTGGTATTCCGCCCGTAGCGATGTGGCAGGTTGATATGATGAACGCAAGGTTGCTCGCAGGTGAAAGCATGCGACCTGTTCCGAATGCACGGTCGATGCACCACCAACGGGACTGCGTCCGGTCGAACACCAAGTCGAGTCCGACCACGAGTACGCGATCGAATCAGGCGGGGGCTGGCTAGGAACTTGGGGAAGGTTGTGCCGCTTTGGGGTTGCGGGTCGAAGCGATCGGGCGTGCTTTCGAGGAGTTCGGCCGCGCTTGTAGGTGAAGTTTGACCGTGGTATTCTCCCGGTTTGGCAAGCGGTGCCGGTCAAGGTTTTCGGTAACGGTTGTGGCTTTACTTCGGGCGGTTTGGCGGAGCGATGGTTGACTTCGTTTTGCTTGACCGAACACAGAGTCTTTCGCATCGCAAATTGCCTGAACGGAATTCCTTTCCAAATGATCGCCTGAGACGAACTCGACTTGTTTCGGTGTTAGAATTCCATCGGCCAGAAAGTGACGTGGCCAGCAAGTGACGTGGCCAGCAAGTGACGTGGCAAGCAAGTGAAGCACGGGACAAGCACACGACCAGTGCGAGCGAAGCGTAGATCAAGTCAAGCAAAAATTAAAAGAAGCAAGTTGCCGGGCAAGCAAGTACAATGGTAGGGCCAGTGCCGCAGCGGGCCTGTGCAGACAACCTTTGCAGGCAACCTGTGAAGACAACCTGACTGTTACAAGATTTTTGGTGTCATAGTTCATTTCCGATCTGTCGCGATGCGGCAGGTAACTTAGTGTAGGAGTGCTGAGTTGTACGACTCTCTACTGGACGAATTTGAGGACGACCCGACACGAGCCCCCGAGGAGGAAGAGGGGTTTGCGATCCCGCCTGTGGCGGACATGGAAGTGGACGAGTTAGACGAAGATGATTTAGAGGTGGTGGATACGCCGGTCGAACAGGACCTGGCGATGAAAGCCAACGACGAGGAGGACTTGTTGTCGGTGCTCGACGACAACGAATCTTGGTCGGACGATCCGGTGCGCATGTATCTGACGCAGATGGGCGAGATCCCGCTGCTGACGCGTCAGCAGGAAATTCAGCTCGCGAAGCGGATCGAGGTCACGCGTCGCCGTTTCCGGTCGAAGTTGCTGGAATGCGACTACGTGATTCAGGATGCGTTCAAGATACTGAAGCGGGTTCACAGCGGGGAACTGCCGTTTGATCGCACCGTTCAGGTGTCGGTCACGGACCGCCTGGAGAAGGAGCAGATCTTGGGGCGATTGCCTCACAATCTGCGCACGTTGGATGTTCTGCTGAAGCGGAATCGACGTGACTACTTCACCGCGTTGAGCAAGTCGGAACCGAAGCAGAAGCGTCGTCAAGCCTGGCAGCGACTGGGCCGTCGACGCCTCAAGGCGGTGAAGCTCGTCGAAGAACTCGGGTTGCGTACTCAGCGGATCGAATCCAAGATTCGGACGCTCGAAGAGTTCAGCCGACAGGTGGACGAGCTTCGAGCGAAGATAGATGCATCGCGTGGCGATCGTGCCTTGCAGGAAGACCGGAAGCAGTGGTTGCAGCAGTTCCGGATCATCCTGGTGGTGACGCAGGAGACGCCGACCAGTCTTCGAAACCGGATCTCGTATCTGAAGCGGGTTTACTCGGACTATCAAAAGGCGAAGCGGGAGTTGTCCGAGGGCAACTTGCGATTGGTAGTTTCGATTGCGAAGAAGTATCGTAATCGCGGTTTGAGCTTCTTGGATTTGATTCAAGAGGGGAATGCCGGATTGATGCGTGCCGTGGACAAGTTCGAGTATCGTCGCGGTTTCAAGTTCTGCACGTACGCCACGTGGTGGATCCGTCAGGCGATCACGCGTGCGGTGGCAGACCAGAGCCGCACGATTCGAATTCCCGTGCACATGGTGGAAACCATGTCGCGGGTCCGCAATGTCTCGCGGCAGTTGCTTCAGGATCTTGGCCGCGAACCGTCGCTTGAAGAAGTGGCGCGGAAGGCAAGAACGACCATTGACGAGGCTCGACGGGTGTTGGCGATGAGCCGTTACCCGATCAGTCTTGATCGTCCGGTAGGCAACAGCGAAGACAGTCAGTTCGGTGATCTGCTGCCTGACGGCACGGCGGAGAGTCCCGCGACGGGCGCGTCGCAGGAAATGCTGCGCAGTCGCATCAATCGCGTACTGAAGACGTTAAGCTACCGCGAACGCGAGATCATCAAGTTGCGGTATGGATTAGGGGACGGATACAGCTACACGCTCGAAGAAGTTGGCCACATTTTTAAGGTGACGCGAGAGCGAATCCGGCAGATTGAGGCCAAGGCAGTGCGAAAATTGCAGCAGCCCAGTCGCAGCCAGGAATTGGTCGGGTTTCTCGACTAGTTGCCGATCGCAGCGAAAGCGTCGGTGTGATCATGAGTGTCGGCGGCACGCGTGACGCAACTTCACGCGGTCCGGGGGTGCCAGGAGAGTGTAGCCTGATTATGCTAAAGAGCCGGCGGGGTGATCCCCGTCGGCTCTTTTTGTTGGCATCGCGTGCGAACATCGAATAGCTCGTATGAAGATCGAAACGATGGTGGAATACCTCGATCGCCCGGACCGGGCTGAATCGTGGTTTCATCGCATGGGAATCCGTGACGCCGGTGCCGCTCACCGTAACTTCGTTGCGATGGCCCAGTCCGGAGTGACGCTCGATCTGCTGGCTCAAGTGGGCGAGTACCTGTCTCAGTATCTGCCGCAGGTGAGCGATGCCGATCGGGTGTTGAACAACCTGGAGCGTTTCTTGACGGCCTCCCGGAGTCCGCTGGCGCTGGCCTCGCTGTTCGACCGTGATCCCGATTCCCTGGCGACGCTGCTGCAGTTGTTTTCGACGAGTCAGCATCTCAGCGATCTGCTGATTTCGGATCCCGAGACGTTTGACTTGCTGCGGATCACCGATGGCCAAGCGGTCGGCCGCGAGTTGTTGGTCGGGGAGTTGCTACCGGAGATTCGAGCGTTGCCTGACGACGGTCAGGTCATGAAAGCCTTGCGTCGTTTCAAGCGTCGCGAAACGCTGCGGATTGCGTACGGGGACGTTGTGAAGCGGCAGTCGATCGAGGTGGTCACGCGGCAAATCTCGTTGTTAGCGGAAACACTTTGCGAAGCGGCGCTGCAAGCCGCGTGGCAGCGACTCTTACGACAACGATCGACGCCCTTGTGCGTTGACGGCAAGCCTGCACGCATCGCTGTCATCGCGTTGGGGAAACTCGGGGGATGCGAACTCAACTACTCCAGCGATATCGATCTGATGTTGCTGAGCGATGCGGCTGGTGTCGGCGCGTCCCGCGCGGCGGGGAACGACGAGTTTTTCGACCGTCTGGGCAAGTACTTCGTCAAATACCTTGTCGAAAACACCGAGTTGGGTGCCGCGTACCGGGTTGATCTTCGACTTCGTCCGCACGGCGATCAGAGTCCGTTGGTTGTGTCGCTCGACAGTGCGCTTCATTACTATGACACGGCCGGACGGACCTGGGAGCGGCAGGCGTTCGTGAAGGCGCGATGTGTTGCGGGCAGCTTCGAGTTGGGTGA
>JBJOLO010000605.1:0-5174 GCA_046045565.1 Planctomycetota bacterium
GACCTGTTAGGCATCTCCAATTTCGGCGAAAAGACGCTGGAAGAGGTCTACAAGGCTCTCGAGAGCATCGGCTTCGCACGAACACCGAAGCCGCGCTAAGCGAGCGAACTCCAAGCGATCCGCCTGGCTGGTGATCTGTCCGAAGGTGATCCGTCCCCCGATCGCTCAACTTGTGTGCTCCGCTTGCGCGCTCAACTTGCGAGACCCAATTGCGCGGCCCAATTGCGCTCCCCACTTGTGCTCCCCACTTGCGTTAGCCGAAACGCGACATCGGTTCGGCTGGCGTTCCACGCGAAGCAGCGAGGCGAGACGCGGAGGATCGCTGCGCTGAATTCAGCCTCGGAACCATCGTCAGGTGGATGTCGAACGGTGATCCGCGGAGTCTGCCTTCGGGCTGTCCGCGGCGTGATCGGAGGCGGTCGCTTTCAGTTCAGCGCCGCGTCATCCCGCTCGTCTGCGCCGCGTTGGGCCGTCGCACGCGTTTCTGCGTTGCCGGCCACGGCGTTGTCTCCCGTGCCGTTGCCGGAACTGGCGTCAGCGGGCTTCCATTGTCGCCCGGCAATCTTCGGCTCAAAATCGTCCCGCCCGGCCAGGCTCGCGATGCCGCGCAGACATCGCAGCGTCAACGCACGCAGTTCTTCGCTGGATAACTCGCGATCAAAATAGGCCGACAGATCGATCGGCTGACCGACGACAACCCGCACGCGGGCTCGCATGAAAAACGGACTCCAGACCGTTCCGGCGTAGGGCGCGTTTTCGATGTAGAAGGGAACGATCGGAACTTTTGCCTTGAGCGCAACCAGAATCGCCCCGGGTCGAGCCGGCATCATGAACTACGGCGAAACGTTGATGCGACCTTCAGGCAACATCCCGACAACCTCGCCCTGCGCGGCATACCGGATCGCCATTTTGGTTGCTGCGGTATCCACCCCGGCCCGGCTGGTGGGAATCACCTCGGCCATCCGCAAGAACCAGCCGAAGGCCGGATGCTGACAATACTCTTTGGCAACCATCCAATGGCCCTGCCAACTCATGGCCGTCCCGATAAACATGGGATCGACGCTGCTGCGGTGATTGCAAATCAAAACCACGCCCTGGCCTTTACGAAACGGCAGTGGCGAAATGCGTGTGCCCCACTGGATGCGGACGATGCACTTCACCATGCAGAACAGCACATACTGCGGCAGCGTGAACGAAGTGCGGCTCCAGGCATGGATTGGCACTGCCAGGATCAGGCCGGTGAGTCCCAGCAAGAATGCGGCGGCGAGTATCTCGTGGATCATGGATGTCCTGTCAGCCGAAAGACTCGTCACAGCCGCAATCAGTCATGCCCGCAACGCGCGTTAAAAACTGCCTAGCCTGGAAAAGCCGTACGCCTTCCGGCATCGTCATGCGGCCAATCGATCGTGTCAAGCGGCACTCACTTCCGCTTTTGCCGCAGAATCCTTAGAATGCCGGTCCCGTGCGGAAAAGCGCGTGACGAATGGCAAGGGAAAAGCATCTCCTTTTCGACCTCACAATCTTCGACTCCGGAGTTTCCGATGCTCAGAAACACGCTGGCGGTGGTGCTCGCGGGCGGCAAAGGTTCGCGACTCGACCCTCTCACACGTGATCGTGCGAAGCCTGCCGTTCCGTTCGGCGGCCTTTACCGGATCATCGATTTCACTTTATCGAATTGCATCAACAGCGGGATCCGTAAGATCGTCATGCTCACGCAGTACAAGGCGATGAGCCTCGATCGGCACGTGAATATCGGTTGGCGACACTTTCTCTGTCGGGAACTTGACGAATTCATCGACATCCTGCCGCCTCAACAGCGGATCGACGAACATTGGTATCAGGGCACCGCAGACGCCGTCTATCAAAATATTTACACCCTGGAGAAGGAACGCCCCGAGTACGTCGTCATCCTTGCGGGGGATCACATCTACAAGATGGATTACGGGAAGATGGTCGAGTACCACCAGCAGGTCGGAGCCGACCTGACCATCGGAGCGCTACGTGTTCCCAAGGAAGACTCCGTGCATTTCGGAGTAATGCAAGTCGACGAACAGGACCGCGTGAACGCGTTCGTGGAAAAATCTCCAGAGCCGATCACCATTCCCGGTGACCCCGATCACTGCCTCGCCTCCATGGGAATCTATGTCTTCACGACACGATTCCTATTCGAGCAACTATGTCGGGATGCGACGCGTCCCGAGAGCCAGCACGATTTCGGTCGCAACATCATTCCCAGCATCATTCACTCTCATCGTGTGTTTGCATTCCCGTTCCACGATGAGAACCGCAAGGGCGCGGCCTACTGGCGAGACGTCGGGACCCTTGACGCCTATTACGAAGCCAACATGGATCTGGTGGCGATCGATCCGCAACTGAATCTTTACGACGACCGCTGGCCGATCCGCACCTTCCAACCGAACCTGCCGCCGCCGAAGTTCGTGTTTGGCAGCCGGGGCGAAGACGATCGCGTCGGCCACGCCATCGACAGCATTGTCTGCCAGGGCTCGATCGTCTCGGGCGGCACGGTCATTCGCAGCGTGTTGGGTTCCCAAGTCCGCGTAAATAGTTACGCACAGGTAGAAGACTCCATCGTGTTCGACGGCGTCGACATCGGACGCCATGCCCGCATCCGCCGCGCGATCATCGACAAAGGTGTCAAGATTCCGCCGGGTGTGCAGATCGGCTACGACGAGGCCGAGGACCGTGCACGCAACTTCACGATCTCCGACCGAGGCATCGTGGTGATCGCGAAGGCCGACGGCATCGAACAACTGAACGTCGGCGAGCGAGTGGCCTGACGATTTCGACTCCGACTTCGGTTGGCCGTTCGCGCTGCAATTCGCGTGGCCATAGGCCTGGCCACAAACCTAGCCATGGACCTAGCGATGCGCCTCGCGATGCGCCTGACCATGCGCGCTGCAATCAGTCGCGTTTCGGCACGAAATTGCGCAGGTACGTCAGGCTCTGCCGCAAGGAAGCCTTGCGGCTCTCGAGCGAATCCTCGTAAGCGCGATCTTCCACTTCGACGCATACCGGACCGCGATAGCCGACATCGGTGAGCACCGAAAAAAACTGCCCCCAATTCACATCGCCCATACCCGGTAGTTTCGGGGTATGGTACTGAGCCGGTGTGGCCAGGATCCCTACGTCATCCAGTCGATGACGATCCAGACGTACGTCCTTTGCATGGACATGCACCAGCCGCGATGCGAATTCGCGCATCGGCTTCAGGTAGTCCATCTGCTGCCAGATCATGTGCGACGGATCGTAATTCAGCCCCAAATGCAGACTGGGAATCTCCTGAAACATGCGCCGCCAAATCGCGGGCGACACCGCCAGGTTCTTGCCACCAGGCCACTCGTCGGATGTAAATAACATCGGACAATTCTCGATCCCAATCCGCACCCCCAGCGTTTCCGCAAGATGCACCAGCGGCGGCCATACCTCGCGGAACGCGACGAAATTATCCTCCACCGACCGGGTCCAATCGCGGCCGATAAAGGTGTTCATTCGCGTTAACCCCAGCCTCGCCGTCGCTTCCAAGACGCGACGCAGGTGTCCGACCACCGCGCTGCGCTCCGCAGCATCCGGAGCAAGCGGGTTCGGGTAGTAGCCAAGCCCGCTGATCGCGACGCCCGCATTCGCCATGATCCGCTGGACTTCTTTGGCCCTCGCCTCCGTGAAATCGGTGACATCGATATGCGTGACACCCGCATACCGTCGCTCCGCCTTGCTCGGCGGCCAACACATCAACTCGACGCAGTCGTACCCCGCCTCCGCGGCGAACCCCGCCACCTCCTCTAAACTCAATTCAGGCAAGATCGCGCTCACAAATCCCAACTGCATGACCCCGTTCCTTTATCCCTTGTTCGCGTTCTGTTTTTCTAATCCCCGACACGCTCACCGATCCTTCAGCAGCATGAAAACCAGGATCAAGATGGTGAGACAAAAAAAGATCATGATCGCATTCGTGACGCGTCGTCGTTGCAAGCGTTCCTCGGGACTCAAACGACGCAATTCAATCTCCTCGCTCCCCTTCCCGACCGTCTTCACCGGCTCCCGCACCGCCACGTAGTCGCCATCCTCCGTCGGAATCACCACCGTCTCACGCTGCTTCCCGGGCTTCTCCGCAACCGACTCGGATCCAGGGGCTCCTTGCATCGGACCGCCCGACATCGAGGTCGCGCCCGTAGCAACTGGCATCGCAGGCTGGCTTGTTGCAGGCTGGCTTGTTGCAGGCTGGCTTGGTGCAGGCTGGCTTGGTGCAGGCTGGCTTGGTGAAGGCGGTTGCGGGCTGGACTGTGCGGGAGCGGTTAACGGCGGGGCAGAAGTCACTTCCTCGGGCGGCGCCTCGGAAATGGCAGGCACCGTGACCACTTGCTGGCAATGTGGACAGGCAACCTCCGCCCCTTCCATTTCCTGCGTGACCTGAAAGAGCCCCTGGCAGTGTGGGCACCCCAGTTCGGCGATCGCCTCCTCACTTCCGGCCGCATCGTTTCCAACCGCGTGGCTCCCGAACGATGCGTCCTCCTGCAGTTCACTCAAATCGGGAACGACGATCACGCCCTGGCAACCAGGACATTCGATTTGCATTCCGGACGCGCTGACGTCCACCTCCAGAAGACTGGAGCAAAGCGGACAACTGATTTGCACTTCGGCCATACGTGTCCCGCGCGAAAAATACCTGGGCGACACCGTTCGCCCGACGCTGTATGGTAGCGATAATGGGATCGCACATTCAACCGCCGAAGAACCCTCGAGGATTGCCGTGAATTCCAACTCCCCCGCGTTGCCGCCCGGACAACAACTTGCCGCTCCCGGAAAATGGCCACTGGTTGGCGAGAGCGAACCGTGGGAACCTGATCGCCCCTGGGTGCTACGCATCGCAGGATTGGTCGAACAGCCGCAGCAATGGTCTCTGGACCAATTGCGTTCGATGGTCCCGGTCGATCGGTGTATCGACATTCATTGCGTCACCCGCTGGTCGCGTCTTCAACAGGCCTTTCGCGGCATCCTGCTGTCGACTCTTTTGGCCGAATGCAAACCGCAAGGTGCTGCACGATTCATCTCGTTTATCGCCCGCAGCCCGCGCAACCATTCGACGTCGCTGCCACTGGCCGTCGCATTGGAACTCGACACCCTGTTGGCACTCGAAGCCGACAACCAACCGCTCG
>JBJOLO010000754.1:0-3730 GCA_046045565.1 Planctomycetota bacterium
CCTGGAACCAAGAGCGGCGATTTGTGGGTGGTCGACAACGGCACAACCAAGCAGGTGTTCAAATACACCGGGGGACGCGACGTCACGGGAAGCACGGCGCCAGTCAGCGCGCCGTTGTTTACCCTGAGCATAGCCAACTCGAATCCGCAAGGGATCGCCGATCCGCCTCCCTCTTGGATGAACGCCGCGAACGACGCACCGATTTCGAGATCGAACACAACGCTGGAGGCCGGGTATGCGAATGGCGTCGATCACCTTGTCGCTCAGTTCGCGACCGGCAAATTGTCGCTGCGAATCCAAACCTTAAGCATCGCACCGACTCCGAACAACGCCATGAACGTCTCGCCGTCTGCCAAGCAGACGAGTTCCGGCGAGACGTCCTATCGTCTGCTGAGCGATGCGGACGGTGTCGAGGGCAAAAGGCTGGCTGCGACAACATTGCGTGCAGCGTCGACCAAGGTGGTTGGGAGTTTGCGCGATGCGATGACTGCGAGTGCCGATCGATTCTTTGCCGAATGGGGCGACAACGATCTGCGCGATTAGTTGCTGGTGAGATTACGTCACGAGGCAGGGAAAAAAGACGCGCCGACTCGGTCCGTCGGCGCGTCGTGTGTTAGCTTCCGTGATTTGCGCTTCGTCGAATTTTTCGCAAGACGCCTCGTCGCTGATCATGTGAGTGCGAAGCGGACTCGTGATGGTCTGTTAACGGAACGATCCAGACGTTGCGATACTCGACGGGATTGCCATGGTCCTGCAGCAGGATGCAGCGAGGGTCCGGCCCTTCGGCCTTGCCGGCTCCGGTCTTGGCCGTGATTTGATAATCGCTGTGGATTGGTTCGCCATTGTGAAGCACGGTGACCCGGGCATTGGCGACGCGTTGTCCGTCGGCCGAGAATCGAGCTGCGCGAAAATCGATGTCGTAGGTTTGCCACGACAGGGGCGGCAAGCACATGTTTAGAGTTGGCGGCTGTTGCTTGTACAGGGCGCCGCATTCGTTGTTCTCGCCGGGTAAGCCAAACGAATCGAGGATCTGTACCTCGTAGCGTTCCTGCACATAGACACCGCTGTTACCCCGCGCCTGGCCTCGGGCTTCGGGCATGTACGGAGTTCGGAACTCGATGTGCATGCGAAAATCGCCGACCGGGAAGTCGGTCTTACAGCCCTTCTCCAGATGTCCCTGGTCGTTCACTTTTGCATTCTCGAGACGTTGTGCCTGGCCGTCGCGAAACAGAATCATTGCGTTGCGTGGCGGAGTTGCGTCGAGCGTCGGGCTGATGCGATGGATGCGATCGAGTCGTATTTCGTGACCCTGAGGGGATCGGACGACCGCTGCCGTGTCGTGGACCCGAACGAGCCAATCAGCGCCGCGAAGCACCAGCGTCTGCGATTCGCGCCGGCCGATGACAGGTACCTGGGGATGATTGCGCCAACCGGCCCCGGGCAGGCCTCCGATGAGGAGTTTCCCTTGGAACTCCCCCTTGCCCAGTGCCACAACCTGAAGTCCATAGTAGTGTTTTCCCGCCGAACTCCTGGTCGCTCCCAAGAATTCTCCCTGAAGCGCGAAGTCGGCATCGATCTGGTTCGGGGACGCTTCCAACGCAAACGATGGGCTGTGCGTGGCCAGGCTTACGAACACGATCGCAGCGACCGCTATGAAGGAAGCCGTCGACGAGTTCGCCGTACTGCGGCGAGATGCCGCTGCTTGTGGAATCGAGTTTGGCGTGACAGTTCGGCAGTTCACGGTCGCCATGACGTAGAGCTTTCGTAGGTTTAAGGCAAGCGTCGTGCGGCCTAAGAGGCGGGTTAGTTGAGGTGACGCCGTCGGATCGCCGACAGCGAGCGGATCGCTTTTTTCTTTTTGTGGCGAAAATCAAACAGTCCGCCATACGGGAAGTCGTGTCGCTGATCGTCACGCATTTGGTTCCAGACGATGGCGTGAACGTTCGGTTTTGCCAGAAGTAAAGGCACAACCGATTCGACGAAGTCGGCTTGGGTTTCTCGCGAGTGTCGGTCTGCCCGAGCCGCGGGGACGGTCTTGATGCCGGCTGCGGCCTCGGGATCGACATCGTCGGAGCTGGGCGCAGTTAAGAACACCACCAGCGGCAATGCGAATTGGCTCCAGTTATCCATCAGGCGATTGATTTCGAGCAGATCCCGATGAGTGCTGCCGCGAGGCCAGTAGTCGAAGTTCAATTCCAGTCCGAGTCCTGCGATTCCCAGTTCGGCTCGGACCAGCGTGTCCGCGAAGTGGAGCGGCGAGAGTTCGAAATTCTCGTGTGCGAGATACTCTCCCCAGGGCTGATCGACGGTGATGATGATCGGAGTTTTGGAGTCGAGCCGCCGCACGGTCTCGATGGCATCGACCGCCATTCGCAGGCGGTGTTCTTCCGTTAATTGAAGGGTGTCGCCGATGTTCAATCGAGCGGCGACGTTCCAGACCTGCACTTTTCCCCGCAGGCGCTCGACGGCCGCATGCACGAGTTTCGTGACACAGGGCTGGATCATTTCGTAGTCGCCTTCCCAGAGGTACATCCAATCAGGAAGGTTGCTGCGTTCGAGCGAAGCAAGCGGACCGACGATAACGCGCAGGTTTTGGTCCCGGCACCACTGTACCTGCTGTTCGACTTTCGTGAGATCGATTCGGCCTTGTTCCGTCTCGGCAAGTCTCCAGGAGACGGGCACGGCGGCTGAGTTAAATGCTCGCAGAAAGCGACGCGACATCGCCGGGTCGAAAGGCTCCGATTCCATGTTGCCAACGAGTAGGGTCGGGATTTGTGGCGACTGCTGGGTGCGATAGGCGATCACCTGCTGAGCATAGTCGGTGGCGAGCTTGCGGATGGCGTGCAGCGTGAGTCGCATTGACTCTTCGGCCAGGTCGGATGCAACCAGCGGATCGGATTGATGTGTTGCGGCGCGCGAGAACGTCCTGCCAGCGTGCCGAATCTGGTCCGTCAATTCGCTGCTGATCACCATTCCCGATTGCTGCCAGATAGCCGCTTGGTTCCGCAGTCGGTTGAGGGTGCCGCGGGCCAGTTCGACGGGCAGATGATAAGCGGTACGACGCTCCATCAGGGAAGCGGTGGTCAGCATTAATTCGCCGTGCTCGGCCACCGCCCAGGGAATGTACAAGTTTCCCGACTCGCGAATCTCCCGCGACACCGTCAGCGTCTCGCCGTCCCAGTCGGACGAACTCAGCCACGGCACGGAATCCATGCCGGCCAGGTAGGTACGCTGAAGCACCAGCGGATCAATCCGCTCGGGTCTCGGTACGCTGAATCGCATCTGCCCCATCGATTACCGTCTTTCCATCACGCAAACCAACCGCAGGCCACCTTTCAAAACGGGGCGGCCCGTGGAAGAGGAGGGGAAACGCGGCGCAGGAAACATCGCAACAAAACGACCGGAATCCTGCGAAACCCGGTACCCGTGGAGTCTAACCAAGGCCCTGTCGTCCGGCAACCATTGCCTTGCCCAACCCTGTTGTAATATGGTCGGCGACGTCCTACCGGGGACTGTTCCCGTTTGTTATAAGAGAGCGGCCGCAAGGGCAGCAAAAAGGTATTCCGAACGTCGAGGTTGCCCGCACAGAAGGCATAATCCGAACGATCCGTTGGAATGATCGTTGCCGGTCTTGAAGCAAGTTGCCGGCTGCGAAGCAACTTGCCAGTTGTGAAGGAGCTGGTGGTAATGGATCTGGTGGTCACGTATTGCGGATCCGCGTCGGATGCCT
>JBJOLO010000791.1:0-2733 GCA_046045565.1 Planctomycetota bacterium
TGATGATGTCCGCTTGCCAGCGGGAGCGGAGCAGGGGGATGGCGGCCGTCACGATGCGCCGACCGGGCTTGCCGACGATGTCGCCAATGACAACGATTCGCAGCATGACTCGAGCATCCTATGCTTCGATCAGCGGGCGATTTCCGTAAAACGGGACTCGCGCACCACCGTGATTTTGATTTCGCCAGGGTAGGTGAGTTGTTCCTCGAACGCCTTCGCGATATCACGGCAGATCTTCGCCGCCTTCGCGTCGTCGGTATCCCGCGAGCTGACAATCACCCGCAATTCGCGACCCGCTTGAATCGCAAACGCCTGATCCACACCCGGAAATCCACCGGCAATCGTCTCGAGTTCTTCCATACGCTTGATGTACCGCTCGAGCGACTCCCGACGAGCTCCCGGTCGCGATGCACTGCAGGCGTCCGCCGTGGCAACCAGCATCGTATAGGGATAGTCGGTTACGATCTCGTCGTGATGCCCGAGCGCTGCGTGGACCACCTCCGCCTTTTCGCCATGCCGCTTCAGCAAATCCGCGCCGATCTTCGGGTGACCGCCTTCCAACTCGTGGTCCGCCGCCTTGCCGATATCATGCAACAGACCGCATCGACGTGCCAAATCGCCGTTCAAGCCGATCATCTCGGCCAGCATGCCGGTAAGGAACGCAACCTCAATACTATGCCGCAGCACGTTCTGACTGTAACTGGTGCGGAAGTGCAGGCGGCCCAGCATGTAGGCGATTTTCGGATGGACCGAACCGATGTTCACTTCCTGGACCGCGGCCTCACCCTGCTTTTGAATGACCGCCTCAATTTCCTTGGTCGTATCGTTCACGATCTCTTCGATCCGTGACGGATGGATGCGGCCGTCGGCGATCAATTTGTTCAGCGACAACCGAGCGACCTCGCGCCGCACCGGATCAAAGCCGCTCACGATCACCACGCCCGGCGTATCGTCGATAATCACATCGACACCCGTTGCCTTTTCGAAGGCCCGAATGTTACGCCCCTCGCGGCCGATGATCCGGCCTTTCATTTCATCGCTGGGAATATCGACCGTGCTCGTCGTCGATTCCGCGGTATGCGAGGCGGCATAGCGATGCAAGGCGGTGAGCAGGATCGTCCGGGCTTTTTCGTCGCAGACTTCCTGCATTCGCTTCTCGTGCCGCAAAACGCGGGTGCCCATTTCGCGTGACAACTCGTCTTCGAGCACACCGAGCAGCCGCTCGGTCGCTTCTTCGCGGTTCAAACCGCTCAACTGATGCAGCGTCGACCGTTGTGTATTGATGATACCGGTCAATTCTTCGCTTTTCTGCGTCGTCTCCTCGACCTTCTCTTTCAGCCTTCGCTGGGTCGACTCGACCAGCTTCTCCTGCTTTCGCACATCCTCCGCCTGCTGTTCGATCGTCTCGTTGCGTTTATCGAGCACCCGTTCGCGTTCACGCAACAGATCCCGCTGTTTATTGAGTTCCTCTTCGGCCGACGCTTTTTGACGCAGGGCCGACTCTTTGATCTCGAGCTCGGCTTCGCGAATTTTCGTCGCCGAATCACGCTCCGCTCGAGCCAGAATCTCCCGCGCTTCCGTTTGCGCATCGCGCTTGCGGAGGAAATCCAGAATCTTGAGAAGTGCCATTCCAGCAATGGCCGCTAAGACGCCCGTTACCGCATACCACATGGCCGCACGTTCCCTCGTGTGCGAATGCGTTCCAGAGCGAAAAAGCAGTCGAGACGATTCGATGTTCTCGAATCATTCGCGACATCCGATCGAGCGATGCGTGGAAGTGATTAGCGGCAGGGACCTAGAAGCGGTTTGTCGGTCGAGGACTCGCTCGACCGCTCGTTTCCCGCCCCCGAAACACTCGAACCGCATGATGAATCAGCCGGCCGAGCCGACTGCGATCCCATACGGCAGTTCCCTCGCGAAGATACCAGTTAAACATCCGAGCCAACCTGAGCTGGAAAGAGACCTGCCGATCGGAGTCGTGGGGCGAAGCATCGGTCGAGCCATCGGCTCGAACCCGAATCGGCTGCATGCGGCCCGGCGGCGTGAACCACCCCAGGATCATGCGTAGCAGAATCGCCAAGAACTCCATTGCAAGTCTCTCTAAAGTCTACAAACCAGGTTGAACCATCGGTTCCGGGTACTCGTGGTGAACGCAATCCGGCGTTCGGGCCCCCTTGAAATCATCCCAGGTCGCAACCGGTCAATCGGACCCCGAAGAGACCGGAAAAACCACGTCGCGACGTGCACTCTACGCATCACTCGGCGGAACGCTTTCCCATTCCACCGAACCGGCAACACGAATCGCAACCGACTCGAGTCGCCCTCGCCGCAACGCGGCGAGCATTCTTTGACAGTTAAATGTGTTGGAAATTAAAGGTGTTAAAGTTCGGACGGAGTAAGCCGTCAACCGTTCATCGATTGAGGGCCACCCTGACTGCACCGCATTGCGGACCGGATTGGTCCACACTGCAATGGCTGCTAGTATGGTAACAGAGTCATGCCGAACTTCAACAGTTGGGCGCGAGAATGCATCCTTTCGAGTCTCAATTGCGGCATCTGTGGCCCTCGGCGGCCGATCCGACCGAACACGCCATGGTGGCCGTTTCGGGCGGGGCGGACAGCGTCGCTCTGCTGGCGGCAATCAACGAAATTCGCGTTGGAAAGGGCCTATTCGCAGCCCATTTCAACCATCGGCTCCGGGGAGCCGAATCAGACCAGCATGAGGCATTTGTG
>JBJOLO010000793.1:0-4359 GCA_046045565.1 Planctomycetota bacterium
GCTCTACGACAAGCGTCGCTCTTCCGCCCGCATCGCACGGCGCCTCGGCCCGCAGTCGTTGATTGGCAATGCGAATCTCCGCGGCGACCGTTTGCGGTATGTTCGAGTAGTTCCCGACTTCGATCTCCCATCGCAATGGTTTTCCTGCTTCCGCTCGCCCCCGTGGCACGCACCCGAGAATGGCGAGGTTCGCCGGAGGATCTTGCGGCGCGATCGACTCGAACTGCACGATCGTGTTGCCGGGCAAGGCGGAAAAACTGACCGCAGCCCAGTTCGTCTGCTGAAAGTCGCTGATGATCACGCACTCGCGACGCGTCGAGGGTGAACCGTGACCGCGAAGGACTTCAGCGGCGCCACGGAGTGCGGCCTGTGCATCGAGTCGCTGGGGAAGTGCGGAGGCTCGAGCCAACTGAGCACGCAGTCGGGAATGGTCGCTTGTGGGCTCGCCGCCACCCGCATCCGGATTGGCCGCAGCCAGGATCAGGCTCGCTTCGACCCCCTCCTGGTCAGCCAGATAGCGAGCCGCTTTCGCACGGGCCCGCTCGATCGCTTTCACACCGTCCTGCTCCGCAGCCATGCTGTGGCTGACGTCAAGCAGCACGACCCGCAACGTCGGTTTCTCCACATTGCCCGTGCTCACGCCGCGGGGGGGTCCAATCAGCGGTCGCGCCAAAGCGACCGCCGCCAAACCGATCGCGAGTGTCCGGAGGATCAGCACCAGCCAGTCTCGCATTCGATGTCGCGCTCGCTTCTCGGCAACCAATTCGGCGACAAACTGAATGGTCGACAACCACATCGTGACGGGCCGGGGACGAGTAAGAAAATGTACAAAGATGGGAATCGCGATCGCCCCGACACCGGCTGCCAACGCCCATGAATGAACGACGGACATGGCTCACCCGTTTCGATCCATGAGGAATGTCGAAAGCGTGCGCAGGTACGGGGTCGCGGTGGAAACCCGGCGGTAATCGCACCCACAGCCCATGGCCATCGCTCGTATCACCTCGCAATGCCGGGCAAACCGTGCTTCATAGGCTTCGCGAAGTTCCGCAGGCGAACACAGCACGCGACCTTCGTTCTCCAGTCCTTGAAAACGAAAGGCGTTCCCCGCGGGCAGCCGCTCTTCGTGCGGGTGCACAAGGTGCAGCAGCACCACCTCCCAATGTTTTTGCCGGAAC
Source organism: Planctomycetota bacterium (assembly GCA_046045565.1). GTDB lineage: Bacteria > Planctomycetota > Planctomycetia > Pirellulales > Pirellulaceae > VGZA01. The sequence goes on from JBJOLO010000793.1 coordinate 1,179, forward strand.
AACCGCAAAGCCGCAAAGGCCTCCTCCGCCTTCGGAAACAAGAAATCGCTGATCACAAGCATGACACTGCGTCGCGACGTCCTGAGAAACAGGTCGCGTAAACCGCCGCTGAAATCGGTCGCGGGGCGGGTCGTCAGTCGCTCGATCGAATCCAGCACGCGCGCCAAATGCTCGGGATCCGCGCCCGGGCGTTCCCACGTGCGAAGCGCATCGGAAACAACCGCCAACCCGACTTGGTCCTGACTCTGAGTGATCAAGTACGCGAGCGCCGATGCCAGGAACTGGGCATACTCGAGTTTCGATCCGGCCCCATCTGCACCGCGATTCGCCAACCCGCCAAAACGCATGGAGCCGCTGGCGTCGAGCACCAGCGTGCAACTCAGATTGGTCTCGTCTTGATAGAGCCGCAAGTAGCGTCGGCCCGTTCGTCCCAAAACTTTCCAGTCCAGTCGGCGTAGATCATCACCCGAGGTGTATTCGCGAAAGTCGACGAACTCGCCAGAACCGCCTTGTTGACGCGAAAGATGTCGACCGCTGTAAGCGCCGTCCATGCGCTGCCGCGTAGTAATTCGCAGATGCTCCAGAGACGACAGAGCACGCAGTTCAAGAAAACGACTGGAATGGCGATACGTTTTCATGCGGCGTTTGCGGTCAAGCTCGCACCTGCAGAATACAGTGCTGCCAAGCCTGGTGGAAAAACTCGATCCTCAGGAAATCACCGTTGCGTTAATCGGACTCTCATTCAGCAACCGCTGTACCAGATCATCGCTCGTTACGCCGTCACCAACCGCTCGGTGGTTAACCAGAAGGCGATGGCGAAGTACGGGTAAAGCGACTTGCCGCACATCATCGATCGTGGGTGCGGATCTGCCTCGCAGCAACGCGAATGCTTTGGCGGCAAGCACGAGATTCTGCGAACCACGCGGCCCGGCCCCCCAGGCAACGTAATCACGAATGTAGGCCGGTGCCTGCTTCGTTTTCGGTCTGCTCATCCCACACAAGGCGACCGCAAAACTCGACACACCGCGCGGCACCGGCACGGACAGAACCAAATCTCGCAGCGCTAAAAACTCCGCACGATCGAATTCACACTGTGGCAACTTCACCGAACCGCTGGTCGTCCGATTGACGATCTCCTCCTCCTGCTGCGGCGTCGGATACTCGAGCCGGATCTCCATCATGAACCGGTCCAGTTGCGCCTCGGGCAGCGGGTAGGTTCCCTCTTGCTCAATGGGATTTTGCGTCGCAACCACCAGGAAAGGCTCTTCAAGCGGATAGGTTTGTCCGCCCACCGTGACGTGATGCTCTGCCATCGCCTCGAGTAACGCTGACTGCGTTTTGGGTGCGGCACGATTGACTTCGTCCGCCAACAGCAGATTCGCGAACACCGGCCCGCGTCGAAATACCATCTCGCGTCCGCCATGCGAGGTCTCGGAGCCAAGCAACTCAAAGCCGGTGATGTCGGACGGCATCAGATCCGGAGTAAATTGGATGCGTGCAAATTTCCAATGAAAGGCCGACGCGAGTGCTTTCACCATCAGCGTTTTCGCAAGACCGGGCACCCCCATTAATAGGGCGTGAGATCCGGTGAGAGCACAGGTCAGCAAGAGTTCCAGCGTTTCGTCCTGACCGACAATCACCTGGTGGAGACTGCTCCGGATCGCTCGAACCCGATCGGCAAATGCCGACAATTTCTCGGTTGCCATCTCTAGCGCATGGGTAGGCTGTTCTTCTGCCATGAGGCCCGCAAGTCGTTTTGGTGCAAGGTCTTGTTTCAAAGGCAGTTGCGAATGCCGTGGCAGTCTAACACCTGTCTCACCACCACACCAGCAGTCGCCGCCCGACAGGTAATCGCAGACTAATTCGCCGAAAAACGGACGGCCGATTAACGCGTGTCGCGCACAAACCAGCCTTCACAAAGTCTTAACAATAACTTCACAATCGCCCCGATAATGACAGCACCTTGTTACCGCAGGGTCGACGGATCGCAGGCCGGTATCGCAAGGCAAGCTTCGCCCCAAGTCGCTTTTTTTCGGCAACAACAAAAGTTTTTCGACACCATCACAAGACATCCATCACAACACATCGGGGAGCAGTTCATGTCACGAGGAGTAGGGAAGTTGGTCGCGGCGCTGGCCGTGCTGTTCGCGTTCGCATGGAACAACGGCACGCAATTGCGGGCCCAGGTGAAGGTTGACGAGAAACTGGAGGTCTACAAGAAGTCCCCAGGAGTCTCGGGGTCGATCAAGAGTGTCGGTTCCGACACCATGAATAACCTGATGACGCTCTGGCTGGAAGGTTTTCGCAAACACTATCCGGGGGTTCGTTTCGAAGTCGAAGGGAAAGGCTCAAATACCGCACCACCGGCATTAATCGGCGGTACGGCGACGTTCGGACCGATGAGCCGTCCGATGAAGCCGGACGAGGCCGATGCGTTCGAAAAGAAGTTCGGATACAAGCCAACCTCGATTACAACCAGCATCGACATGCTGGCGATCTACGTGCACAAAGACAATCCGCTTAAGCAGCTTAGCCTGGCCCAAGCCGACGCGATCTTCTCTTCCACTCGGAAGTTAGGCGCCGCCGAGGACATTACGCGATGGGGCCAGCTCGGCCTGAGTGGCGATTGGCAAAACCTTCCGATCAGTACGTATGGCCGCAACTCGGCATCGGGAACCTACAGCTACTTTAAGGAACATGCGCTCGGCAAGGGCGATTTCAAGTCCGAGGTGAAAGAGCAAGCGGGCAGTTCCGCGGTAGTCCAGGCGGTGGCGAGTGACAAATCGGCAATCGGCTACAGCGGCATCGGCTACAAGACGGCCGACGTGGTTGCGCTGCCTCTGTCCGCGAAGGCCGATGGCAAACCGGTTCAGCCCGAAGCAGAGAATGCCTACTCGGGCGACTATCCCCTTGCTCGTCCGCTCTATCTTTACATCAATCACAAGAAGGGATCGGCTTTGGATCCCCTTCGTCGCGAGTTTGTCAAATTTATCCTGAGCAAGGAAGGGCAGGAGATTGTGCTCAAGGATGGCTACATCCCGGTGACATCGCGAATGGCCAAGACAACGCTGGAAGTTTTGGGGATCAAGCCTTAATTCTCCCCGAACCATGTGTCCGTGCCGGGGTCTGGCAAGCAACCATACCCCATTGTGGGATGGCAGCCATTTCGCGGAGAATTACG
>JBJOLO010000199.1:0-7785 GCA_046045565.1 Planctomycetota bacterium
CCTCGTGCAACGCCATCGCGAAATTGCGGTGCCGCAAATCGAACAGACGTTCCTGCTCATTGATATGGAACACCGATCGAGCAGACCAGATCGCGGCTTGAGCCGTTGGATTATCCGGAGCAGCATCCCGCAATTGATTCGCAACCTGCTCTTCAGCTTCGCGATAGCGACGCTCGTCCATCAGAGCGTTGAATCGATCCATCAATTGCTTGAACTTCTCTTGATCGCGGGTTGTAGCCTCGGCGATGCGGGCCGCCTGATTGGCCTCCGCTCGCAGCGCCTCCTGACCGGCTCGCCGTTCCGCTTCCACTGCCGCGCGACGACCCGACTCGCGAATCGCCGATTCGATCTTGGTGCGCAGTTGGCTGCGAACGTCGGCGTCGATTTCCACGATTTTCTCGACTTGTTCGAGCATCGCTTTCAAATCGTGGTTGGCCGATTCCGGATTGCTTCCCATTTTCTGACGGGCCGCGCTCAGCTCCACTTCGACTTCCGCCTGAGTGCGCTGGGTGATCAAGCGACGACGTTCCTCTTCGGAGAACAAGAACTTGCCTTCGTTCTGCTCAAAGTTCTTCAGCATCTCGCCGTCTTGAGCTTTCGTGGCCACCAGTCGCAACGGTGCATCGTCCGAAGCCTTCGCTGCGCCGCCGGAACCGCCACCGGTTGCTACACCGGCACCTGTTCCCGATGCGGCTCGGCCTACACCCGATTGCGTTTTGGCAGCGGCCAGCGCGATCGTTTGGGCTTCCGCGTTATTGGGGTCACGCTTCAAAACGGCTTCCGCCGTTTGACGGGCGCCGGACAGGTCGCCGCGGCTCAATGCCTGCGATCCGAGTTTCACCAGCGTGTTATTTGCATCACGCATCGATTCGGCCAAGGCTCGCAAGCCGTCCGAACCGGCTGCCGGAAAACCCACGCCGTCCATCGGTCGCAGGTGATCAACCACGCCCGGCAAGAACGAGAAATCCTCGTTCGACGGCTCGCCCTTCACCTGCCACTGCATCTCCACCGTCTCGCCAGCCAACTCGCCAACAAAATCGATGGTGTGCTCGCCCGATGCTTTCAACGTTCCCACCACGATCGTATCGCGGTCCAGTCGTAGCGGAGGAATCGCTTTCGGGTAGACATCGCCGATGTCGCTCGAATACGTTACCGACTTCGGCCAGATGACCGGTGACTTCGCCGAGCGAGCCATGAATTGTCCGGCTTGCTGGCTGGAGAATTCTTCACCCGGAGCCAGAATCTGACCGCCCGTGTGATTGGCGATCGCGGCCAACGTCGAAACGTCGCGACCGGGTCCGATCGCGAGGCTGGACATCGCAATGCGGGCGTCCACCAATTCCCGAACTCGATCCGCGTACTCTTCCAATCCGTTACGTCCGGCGCGGCTGATGCCATCGCCGATGTACACCACGGCTCGCTGCGAACCGGCTTGGCCATCGAACGCTTTCAACGCCGACTGCATCGCGGCCGAAAGGTCCGTCGTACCCAGCGGAACACGTGCCTCCAATTTCTTCATCGCCGCTTCGATGGCTTCTGCTTGCGGCGCACTGAATGTTTCCTGCAGCGCGACTGCGTTCAAGTCGACTGCCATGATCTTGACGCGGTCGGTCTCGCTCAATGAGTTGAGCACTGCCTTGAGCGCCTCGAGCGATTGCTCGCGGAATTGCCCCACCTGGCTCGCGGATGTGTCAAACAGGATGACGATATCCGTCGGCTTCGACTTGGCGTCAACCTGACTCGCCAAGCTGAGAGCGAAGTAAGATTCGCCGGGCGACTTTTCAAAGGTCGCCATGCGGCTTGTCGGCGTTGCGGCCTGAACGCCGGCAGCTTGATACAAAACTGCGATGGCGAGCGCGATCGAGCGAGCGAGTGCAGTGAACCTGCGTTGAGACATTGTAACGAACTCCAACCACAGATGTGTTATTGCGGCAGCCTTCGGTTCCGGAGCGAAAGCCCACCTAACCCCTAGTTAACATCGGAGAAAACTTAAGGCAGTACCTGCCATTTTATTTAAGAGAATCCGAGGATGCCACAAAAAAATCAGAATTGACATGCGATAGCTGGTGACTTCTCCGGCGATGCCGCCCGTGACGGAAGACAGGCCATACCTCTTGTGGGTGGTTTTTCGGGGGAGGCCACGTCCGGTTAGGAACTCCTTTTCACCCCACTCAGCCCGCCCCGCCCACAAATTTGTCTCGCCTCCAATCGCTTCTTTTTCTATGCTCCCCCAGTCGATTCCGGCGGAACCGATTCCGGCGGAAGCCGTGTGCTTGGAACCAGGATAGTCGGTCGTGCCTGAAGCGGTAGGGCCGAACGGGAAGTCGTGGCCGAGGAGCCATTGAATGCGTAGGCGGAAAGCAGGCGTATCCGTTCCAGGGTGTCGCACGATTCGAGTCCCGTGGCTTGCGTTATGCGCGGTGGTTGTCACCTGCCTTGTCGGGGAATCCGCATGGAGCCAAGGGCTGCGCGAGCCTGCCGATCCGGTCGCTCGCAAGCCCGTTGCTGGTAACGTGTTGCCTCCGGTTGGCAATCGTTCGGCGAGTCCCCCTGGAGCTAGGGAGGCCCCGCGCCCGACCCGGCCGGCATCCGCGTCGTCGGCACCGGCTCCATCTCCCGATGCCCGCCATGACGCAACACCGCTCGGCGTGGATGCTCAGGGAGGGCTCGACGATCTCACACCCGAGGAACGCGTCAATATTGCCGTCTACGAAAAATGCAACCGCAGCGTTGTGAATATTACGACGCGGGCCGTCCGGTCCGAACTGCTGCTCTTCGAAACGGAGACCGAAGGTGCCGGGTCGGGGTCGGTGTTGGATGCGGCGGGCCATATTCTGACCAATTTTCATGTGATCGAGGGCGCACAAAAAGCGAGAGTCACCCTTTTCAACGGCACCTCGTACGATGCAACGCTCGTGGGGCAGGATCCACCCAACGACATTGCCGTCATCAAAATTGCGGCTCCGCCCGAGGACTTGTACCCGATCGAATTCGGGGATTCCTCCCGCCTTCGCGTGGGTCAGCGGATTTTTGCGATCGGAAACCCATTCGGCCTGGAACGGACGATGACGATCGGGATCATTTCGAGTTTAAATCGGTCGCTCGGACGGTCTTTCAAGTCGATGATCCAGATCGATGCGGCTCTGAATCGCGGCAACTCGGGAGGTCCACTGATTGATAGCAAGGGGCGGTTGATCGGCATGAACACCGCGATTGCCAGCAGCACAGGCGAAAACACGGGGGTTGGATTCGCGATTCCGGCGAGCACGCTGGCGCGGGTCGTGCCGCAACTGATCGAAAACCGTCGCGTCATTCGCCCCGACATTGGAATTGCACGAGTGCAAGAAACCGAGAAGGGACTCGTGATCATGAAGACCGTGAAGGGCGGTCCGGCCGATCGCGCGGGATTGCAAGGATATCAGGAAGTGGTCACGCAAAAGCGTCGAGGACCGTTCGTCTACGAAGAACGTCGCGTCGAGGGAACGCGTGCGGACATGATTGTCATGGCCGGCGGTCAGAAAATTCGCACAGTCGATGATTTCCTCGGTGTCCTTGAGTCGCATGTGCCCGGCCAGGTTTTGGAACTCAGCGTCGTGCGGGAGGGGCAAGAGCGGACCGTTGCCGTCACGTTGGGATCGAGCGATCACTAGGTATCAAGCGAACACGAATCGAGAAACTCCATGGCGACGATCAATCAAAGACAGTGGAGCCTGTTCCTCGGACTCGTACTGATCGTCAGTGGATTGGTGCTGCGTGGCGTCGAGTCGGCCACGCTTACGCCCGAGGCAACGCGCATGCTCGCTCAGATCAGCGGTCCGCCTGCGGAATCGGTCCAGGGCCAGCTGCGCCAAGTGGTGCTCGATACCAATGCCGTCCGCAAAGTGGTGCAACCGCCGAAGTGGCTCGGATGGCTGCTGTTGTCCCTGGGGGGATTTCTCGCAGCCTACAGCGTGCGACCGGGCAGTTGATTCGCCCGAGGGAAGCCTGCTTCGCAAGCCTACTTTTCGGGCGGTCCTTCGAGGTTCGTGTCACCGACGAGCACATTTTGGTGGAACGTGTTGTCGTGTCCACCGACGACTCGCAGGCTGGAACCCCGATGCATGGGATCGCGATCGTCGCGGATCAGGCACTGCGCAATGTGGCTGCGCGTGACGTTGCGGAGTAGCATGCCGACGTTGTCGCTGTCGAGCACGGTACAAGCGACGACTTGAAGGCGTGAGCAGTCTTCCAGCAGCAGTGCGGCTTCGGATTCGAGCACCCGATGCAGGTGCAGGCCTTGAAGCGTGCAGTCGTTGCAGCGACGCAGAATGACGCCGTTTTTTGCCTCCAACGCACTGCCATACAGCGGATTGCGTTCGCAGACATTCGAGCTGATGACGATCTGGCTGCAGTCTTCCGCCACCAGGTTTGCTCGATACCCCTGCCACATCGTATTCCCGACGATGGTAACGCCACGCGTGTGATGCAGATCGATGTTGGTTTGCACGTCCGACAAGATATTCTGACCGATCGTGATGTGGCCCCATTGAATGGGATCGGTCGTCCCGTTGCGGGCCCCCGAACCGTTGCCAAAGACGCGAATGTTTGCCGTGTCGGTATCTCGAGATTGGTGCTGGATCGTGCAACCGACGATCGAGACCTCGGCGACCGAACCGGAGCGGGAGTCCAGAAGCACATTCGCCGCATCGGGATGGGCAGCGCTCATGTTGCTTTCGATGTCGCAGCCACTGATGTGAATGTTGCGAACCTCACCGCCAAGCACCACGATCCCGCCCGCCTCGTTGTAGCTGATGTGACACCCCACAATGTTCGACTGGTGCAGGTTCACGTGATCGTAAAAAATGCCCGCGCCGCGATTGTGGTACAGATGGCAATCCGAAACGATCAGGTTGCGGTTACGTTCGATCAATCGCAGCGCGTGCCGGACTTGATGAATCGTAACGCGATGCATGGTCAGTTGCATGGTTCCGGATGCTTCGACCCCGTCTGCTTCAGGGTGGTCGCCGGCGATCGCAAGGCCTTCAAGCGTAGGGGTTCGCTGTCGAGTCCAGGTCGAGGCCTTCATGGTGCTCGGGTCGGCAGTTCCACTGTGAGTGCCGATCAGGCGAATGGCGGGTCCTGGGCCTGCCATCACCAACGTTGCCGAGCTCGAGCCGGAGATGCATGCCGGCCCGCGCTCGTCTAAACGAACTTCGAGTGTGCGGGTGATGCGATAGACGCCGGGTGGGAAAACAAGGGATCCATGGCCGGCTTGCAACGCCTTGGCGATCGCTTCGCCATCGTCATGCATGCCGTCGCCGCGAGCGCCGAATTGACGAACATCGGCCGCGCCGCGAAGGGAGGGCGTAGTTGCCGCGTCAGCCGCGGTCGATGCGGCATCGGGCAATACGGACGTTGTGAATGCAAGTGGTGGTGACGGAGACGGATTCAGATGGGATGGGGGAGTCGGCTGCGGATCGGGAGTTGTCTGTTCGAAACCGGTCGTCGGGTATCTCCAGATCGCGATCGACAAACCGACGATGACCGGCCATCGGAGCAAACGCGAGATCATATCGCCTCCTTGGAGAATCCAGTCCGGATGCCGGTCGCGATCTACTTTTGGAACTGTTCCATTTGCTCCGCAATCCAGGCCTCAAGCTCGGCAAAGTCGACAGGCGGCAACTGGGAAAGATCGGGGCGCAATCGCACGGCTTCCTTGATATAGACGTGCCGAATTTCGTGCTGCGTTTTCTCGGTGTTCCACATGAGCAACACGCGGATGCATTTGCGCAGGGATCCGGGGACATCGAGTTCGTGGCCGCAGAGGAGCGGCACCTCGAGCCAGCCCAGTTGTCGGGCGGCCAGGGCCGGAAACTCGGCATTGAGATCGGTGGTGGTGCTAAAAGTCGCGCTGGCAACATCCTCGTGATGAATGTCGTTCAGTCGGATCATTAGAGCCAATAATTGGCGGGTCGCAGTGAGGATTTCCTCGCGTGTATTGGCCGCCACGGTTGTCGCACCGCGCACTCCTCGACAACTCATTTCCACGTCATCCTTTCGCCATGCTGAATCGGATCGCCACGTTCGCCAGGTCGATGTGAGATCATCGCCGGGGTAATGCGAGAACAGCATAGCCACGTTCCCGCAGGGCAACTAGTAATCGTGTGTCATCGGTTGGGGGGGCGCTCGAGGTTGGGGCGGGCGGCAAATGGCAGGTACCGTAAGGCGTCGGCGCGAGTAAGTCGTCGGTCTTTGCAGGCTGTTCGGGTTGGCGAAACCTGTGTTGCGAAAACAGGGTTGCGGACACCGTGTAAATGACTCACGTTTTTCGAGCAGTCTGGTCGATTCAGTCAACTCAACGCGATTCACGAAGAATTTTTTTGCGAAGATTTTTGCGGTCGCTCTACCAGGGCCGCGGTCTCGTGAAACTGGCGTTTTTCAGCGAAAAAAGCGGTGTTTTACGGAGTGCTGTGTCGCGGCGTTCTGCATCCGCAGGAGCTGCGGTGGTGCCTCAGCCGGTGCCTGAAGAAGAATTTTTCTTTGGGCCCTGTTGACACCAAACCCAGGCCTAGTAAGATACCGGACCCACTTGGGCATGGTGGTCGCGACAAGCGAGTGCCAAGCAGAAGTGGGAACGCTCTTTGACAATTTGGCAGAGACCTTCCGTTTATTTCAAAGCCAGCATGAGACTGTGCTGTGAATGAATTGGCTAGGGGTTCCTTTTGACCGAGGGACCCCGACAGTTTCAAACTGTTTTCGAATGATTTGCCAGGCTGGGAGGCTTCAAGGCAGGCAACTGCCGCGAAGACTTTCGGCCCAAAGCATATATTAATCGAAGGGTTTGATCCTGGCTCAGAATGAACGTTGGCGGCGTGGATTAGGCATGCAAGTCGAGCGGAAAGGCCCGCAAGGGTACTCGAGCGGCGTAAGGGACAGTAATGTATGGGTCACGTACCTCCAGGACTGGGATAGCTGCGGGAAACTGCAATTAATACCAGATAATGTCTGCGGACCAAAGGTGTGAGTCCGCCTGGAGAGCGGCCCATATCCTATTAGCTAGTTGGTAGGGTAACGGCCTACCAAGGCAAAGATGGGTAGCAGGTGTGAGAGCACGACCTGCGTCACTGGGACTGAGAACTGCCCAGACACCTACGGGTGGCTGCAGTCGAGAATCTTCGGCAATGGGCGCAAGCCTGACCGAGCGACGCCGCGTGTGGGATGAAGGCCTTCGGGTTGTAAACCACTGTCGGAGGGGATGAAATACTAGTAGGTACTCCTATTAGTTTGACTGATCCTCGGAGGAAGGGTGGGCTAAGTTCGTGCCAGCAGCCGCGGTAAGACGTACCACCCAAACGTTATTCGGAATCACTGGGCTTACAGAGTCCGTAGGCGGCTCGGAAAGTTGGACGTGAAATACCTCAGCTCAACTGAGGAACTGCGCTCAAAACTACCGAGCTTGAGAAAGACAGAGGTGAGCGGAACTGATGGTGGAGCGGTGAAATGCGTTGATATCATCAGGAACACCGGTGGCGAAAGCGGCTTACTGGGTCTTTACTGACGCTGATGCACGAAAGCTAGGGGAGCAAACGGGATTAGATACCCCGGTAGTCCTAGCTGTAAACGATGAGTACTAGTCCGTGGGGACCCCCACATCCTCTCGGACGTAGCGAAAGTGTTAAGTACTCCGCCTGGGGAGTATGGTCGCAAGGCTGAAACTCAAAGGAATTGACGGGGGCTCACACAAGCGGTGGAGGATGTGGCTTAATTCGAGGCTACGCGAAGAACCTTATCCTAGTCTTGACATGC
>JBJOLO010000074.1:0-6920 GCA_046045565.1 Planctomycetota bacterium
ATGTCGCGGAAGACGGAACCTAGCCCGCCAGAAAGTCGGCGTCGGCAGTACACGGATGAGTTCAAGAGGGAGGCGGTTCAGATGCTGCTGGACGGTCACTCGGCTGCGTCGATCGCCCAGCGACTCGGAATCGCCAACTTTCATTTGCTTTATCGTTGGCGGGCGAAGTTCGCTCGCCAGGCCGGCGATGTCGGCGATGCGCTCGATGCTCGCGTCAAAGCGCTCGAAGCTGAGTTGCGGCGCGTCGAGCGTGAACGAGACGTTTTAAAAAAAGCCTTGATCATTTTCGGCCGCGGAGAGCAAGGATGATCTACCCCGCCATCCAAGAGATCGCCGAGAACGAGGTGGCATCGGTGCACGCCATTCCAAGACACACACGTTTCATGTTCGTCTCCCCTCCATTCCAAGACACACACGTTTGAAGGCCGACTTAGCTGCCGCATGTCAACGAACGTGTGTGTCTTGGAATTACATCTTGGAATAGCGTGTTGCGTGTCTCTTGAAAAAATACTCGCGTTGGAGTGGTTGCCCCTTGCCTGCCCGCGATGGAGCGCTAGATTTAGTAAGAAGCTTATTCAAGTAATCGCAGCCAAATGTTTCCCCACCGATTTGCTGCGTGACGGTGAGGAGACTATCGAATGGCTGCAGAACCGCGGTCGGTGCTTGTCGACCAGAACGAGCCGGGGATCTACCACTGCTACAATCGCTGCGTGCGACAGGCTTCACTCTGCGGTACCGACTACAAAACGGGGAAATCGTACGGCCATCGCAAGCAGTGGATTTCCGATCGTCTGGCACACCTGGCCCGCGGGTTTGCGATTGATGTCCTGGATTTTTGCGAGATGGACAACCATCTGCATCTGCTGCTGCGCAATCGCCCCGATCTCGTAGCGCTGTGGGACGATCGTGAGGTTGCCGAACGCTGGACCGATCTCTGCCCTTCGGAACTTGAAAAGCTGGAAAAACAACAAGCCCGTCGGCTGGCCGCCGGCCAAAAATCGACCACTGCCGTCGTTGATGTGCGGGAACAATACCTCACGACGATCATGAACGACCAGCCCAGGCTGGCTGAACTGCGAACGCGGTTGTCGGATATTTCGTGGCTGATGAAACTCCTGTGCGAGAACATCGCGCGGCAGGCGAACTGCGAAGATGAAGTGACCGGCAAATTCTGGGAAAGCCGCTTCCAAAGCGATCGGATCCTGGACGATGCCCATGCGCTAGCCTGCAGCATGTACATCAACCTGAACCCGATTCGCGCACAAATGGAGGTTGCGCCGGAGCAATGCTCGAATACCTCGCTGGGGGTTCGCATGGCGGCAGTTCGGGAACTGCTGTTAAGAACCTTTGGTCCCGATGCGTTGAAGAAGCCGGCCGCGGATCAGGCCGACATGCTCGATGAGGCAGGCATGCTCGATCCCGATCGCATCCTCGAGATCGCAAACCAGCAGTTTGCGGAGGCCTGCGGTGATCAGGCTGGTGAGTCGGAGGTGCTTGATTGCCCGAACGCAGCGCCTTTCGCGATTGTCGGCGAAGGAAGCTTGGCCTTTGCGGATGCCGACATCGCGACGGCTGGCGACCAGTCGCAACCAATCGATCCATCGCGACGGTCCGGCCAGTCACGGCTCACTAAAGTCAGGCAGCCCGGTCGAAGCCGATCGGACCGCACCTCCGATGCATGGCTCAGCCGATTGAGCCTTCTGGGTTGCGAGACGATGGTCGGGGGATCGGCGGCGCGAGCGATGGCGATGGCCAACGCGTTCCCTGCGCCGCGGGCATCGAACAAGGGGTTCCTGCCGATTTCCCTGGCGGACTACCTTCGAGTCATCGACTGGACAGGCCGTCAGGCCGTGAAAGGCAAGCGGGGCAAGATCCCTGACGACCTTGCGCCGATTGAACAGCGATTGGAGATTGATCTGGCAATCTGGCCGGAACTCGTGGCCAGCTTCGGCCAAAAAGGACGCACCGCGCGAGGTTCCGTCGAAACGCTCGAGCGGGAAGCCGCACGACGCGGAAGAAAATGGATCCGCGGCAAGCGGGCGGCACCGCGGGCGACCCCTTTAAGACAACATGACTGAGACGAACGCCGGCCCGTAGCGTCACGATCCGCAGACTTCTCAAGACGCTTTCCGTTTCCGTCAGCCGTCTTCTGCTCAGCTTGATCTGCGCACCTTCATCGCGCGGCATCTACTCGATCAAGCCGTTCGGGCACTCTCAATACAAGCATCGTCAGGCCCACCGCCCCTGATCCGCACCCCTCAATCCGTGACACACACCTTCTGCGACCCTGATCCTAATTCAAGACACACACATTTGACCTTCGATCGGGAAGCTGGCGGATTGAATGTGTGTGTCTTGGATTGACGAACGTGTGTGTCTTGGATTGCAGGACGCGACACCGGTGCACTGCGCGATCTACGGCGCGTGGTTGCGAACGCGCAGGATCATGTCAAGTTCTTCCGAAGCACCCGGGGGCAGCGTTCGCCAGCCTAGGTCGGGCCGCGGGGGGGCGCCGCCGCGTTCCAGTGCCAGGTGCTGTGTGGCGCCGGGCACGCAGGTGTACGGTTCGATGCATATCGCTTCGCGGTGCGGCGGATTGTAAACCACCAGTTCGCGAAAGGCAGGACCGAATTCGAGTTCGAGTTGCAGGCCGCTGGCCGGATCGGTGACCGAGCAGGTGCAGCGGCCCTGTCGATAAGCAAGACCGCCGAAGACATTGTCCAAATGCAATTGGCCGAAGCGGACTCCGTTTTCAAACGGCCGTGTGACCGCTCGGACTTCACCGGTGGCGATCAGATTGTCGAGCATCCATTCGCGAGAGACTGGCAGCGTGACCATGCAGTCGTCGGCGTTCGGGCCGCCCATCGGCACGCGAAAGTACGGATGCGCGCCGAATCCGTAGGGCAGCGGCAGATCACCCGGGTTTTCCAGTCGGTATTCGCAATGCAGTTGACTCGCGTGAAGCCGGTACGTGGCGGTAATTCGAAAATCGGAGGGCCAGAGCGAATTCCAATCCGGCAGGTCGCGAGCCGCGTGGAATTCACCGGTCACGGACGAGTCGCTTTGAGCGACCAATCGCCAAGGGCGGTTCAGTACGTAGCCGTGGATTGCATTGCCGCGTCCATCGGGAAGCGGCAATTCCCAGGTGCGACCGTTCCAGGTGACCCGGCCTTGTGCGATCCGGCCGGGGACCGGGAATAGGATCGGAAGGCCGCTGCCCGAGGGACGCTGTTGACCGAGTTCGAAACCGTCGGCAGCCCACAGCACCGAGTGGGTACTGTGTTGGAATGGGACTTCGAAATGGTAAAGATTGAAGCCTTCATTGACGGCCACGCAGGCTTTGGCACCGCTGGCGGAATCAAACAAGCGTACGACCGACATGCCACGGGCTCCGTGTAAACATTAGAAGACGATTGCCCCTCGCAGCAGCGCTGCGGGGTCGGGGTTGACGTCGGGTGTACCCGACGCGAATTCGATGCTGCGGCTGAATACGTAGCCGGCTTCGAAACGAATACCGGCGCCGCCATCGCGTCGGCGTTCCCAGCCAACCAGAAACCGCATGTCTCGGAGCGTCACTTTGTCGTGCAGGCCGCTATCGCGGACCACGGCGAAGGAGTTGCCGCCGAATTCGCCGGCCACGTACAACCAGTCTTCCGTTTTCTGCGTGAAGCTGATGCGGTGTGCGAGTTTCGGGCGGGGAAAAATCAATTCGTAACGCACGTCGTCGTTGGGCGTCCAGGTGAGTCCCCCGGCGGGCAGAATTCGGATGTCATCGCGATTCAGGTACAACACGCCGGCCAGGAGTTGCAATCGATTCGGGGTGACATCGTAGCGAATGAGGCCTTTGCCGGTGAGCCGAAAGCCGTCGGAGTCCTCGCCTTGAAAGTCGCTGTAGATGCTCGGTGCAACTCCCAGGATCCCGATCCAACGGTCATGGAGCTTGGGCACCCAGAGGAATTCGACATACGTTTCATACAAACTGGCTGGCAGGTCGGGGGAGGTTGGCCCATTCAGCAGTCGTTGATTGAAATAGGGTGAGATCAGAATCGGCCAGTCCTTGGTCGGGCAGGGAAGGGCAAACGTTGCGAAGGCTTCGACTTCGGTGATGCCGACTTCGTCGGAACTGCCGCGAGAAATCCACGTGCCTTGCAGGGATAGTTTCTGAAAGAATCCACTCTTGTAGGCGGAAAGTTTCGGTCCCGTGAACATCCACTCATCGTCAGGCGGCGGCATGAATTCACCGGGAAAGCTGCGTAACGGGTCGTCCTGAGGCAACCGGGTCGGAACTTCGGTTGTGCGCTGAGCCATTTCGGGGAAGTCGCGAAGGGGCGACGAAGCGTATTCAGGCAGGTTGTTGTACGACGGAGGGGAATAATGTGTCGGCGGCGTTGCGTGTAGCGGTTCGTTATCGTCGCGCAGGTAGGAATCACGGGGCGGACTGCCGAACGGCGACTCCGGCGGCAGGGAGTCACTGAGCGTTGGCAATTGCTGTAGTGCTTTGGCTCTCTCCCGTGGCGAGAGTCGTGTGTCCCAAACGGCGCGAGGCGACTGTGCTTGAGCGATGCCGTTGAGCCAGCAAAGGGCGGCCGATGCCAGGACGATGCGGCAAAGCAGTCGGCAGTGAATTCGATGCCAACATTTCCTGCCGCCAGCCATGTTCGCTGAACTCTCTACAAGGATCGCACGGTGAGAAAAAAAGTTGCTGCGTGTCCTTGGTGCTTAGAACACAAGCCCTAGCCGGAGCATGTAGCTGTCGCTGAGCGAGTCGCTATCTTCCGGCGCATTGCGGTACACAAGGTTCCGCTGGGTGACCCAGCCGACCTCGAAATTGCCTCGCACACCCGATTGCATGGTGAAGTCGAGCCCCAGCGCGAGTCGCATATCGTTGATGTCGACTTGATCCGATCCACCGCCGGGCATCTCGACGGTCCACGATCCGCCACCGTATTCGCCGGCGAGGTAGATCCAGAAGTCGCTGTTACCGACCGTGCCGAGTGCGCGTGCCAACTTCGGGTTCGGAAAGGTGATGTCCAGTTTCCATTGCGGCGTCGGCTCCCAGTAGATGCCGACGATCGGAAGCAATGCTAAATCGACGCGATCGATGTAATTCACGCCGCCTTTCAACATCATGTGCGGGGTCAGCCGCACCCAGCCGTACGAGTAGCTTTGGATACGAAGACTTTCACTCGAGAACGTGTTGAAGTCGGAGTAAACGCCGACGCTCACGTTGAGAAAACCGCCAAACGATTTGGCTGGATCGGTCTGATAATCGCCGGCGAGGTACGCACTGTACGCGCTGCCGGGCATGGCCGCGATGGATGGCGGGCTCGGGCCATCCCAAAGATGAATCGCGAAGTCAGGCGAGATTTTCAACGGTTGCGTCCCGCCCAGAAAATTCGGGAACTGCACGGTGGTCCCGATTTCCGAGTCGTTGATGCTCATTTCCTTGCCGCTGTCGCCACCAATGTAAGTATGTCGCAGTCTTAGGTTTTCAAACAAGCGAAGCGGTTCCGCCGTCGGTCCTCCCGGCCCCCAGAAATTAAGTCCGTCAGGAAAGATCGACGAAGGTGACTGAGCCGGAAACGGCGAAGCGCCGTACGGGGAAGTTCCGTAGGGCGGGGCTCCGTAGGGAGCGGCACCATAAGGGGCAGTACCGTACGGCGAGGCGCCTGCGGGTGCTGCACCATACGGCGAAGCACGCCAGGGCGGAACGCTTGCACCCGCCACGCCAGTCGGAGCACCGACCGGCTGCCCCCAACCTGGTTGCCCGTAAACGGGCGCTGTTCCGGACGGCGCTGTTCCGTATGGCGATGCCGGCGGAAAGGCCGAAGGTTGAACCGGCTGAGCTGGAATTACCGTTCCGCTGTAAGGATCAAATTGCGGTGCCCCAAGTACGGCGCCGGATCCAACAGAGGGTGTCATCGGCGCAGCACCGGGGACAGGCACCATCGCACTCGGATCGGCCACCGGTGGGATCCGCGCACGCTGAGCCATCACCGGATCGATTCCGGTGAGCACCATGACTGCCAGCAGAAGTAAGGGAATAGATCTGCTCAAAACGCCGATTTCTCTACAAAAAGTAGAATTCAGTGAAGCGGAATTTGACGAATGCCGAAAAGAGAAGATTTTGTTTCGCGCGGTTAATTACCAGTCGGCTCCAAGATCGTCAAGAGCGGAAACGCACGAAGTCGACGTAAGGCCCGTCAACGCCCTGCGCATCCGCGATGCTTGCACCGGGGATTCTTCAGGGGCACAGCCTGTTCCCGTCCGCACGACTCATCGCAACGTACCTTCTCGGCGCGAGAGACGGCGGTAGAGCAAGGTGTGACGTGACTCGGGGGCGAGCGGAATGGCCTAGCGAGTATCAGGTGGCGTGGCCCGTCGGACGTGCCAATTTGTCCGACGCCCCGACTCTTGCGGAACGGTCGTGCTGCAGACGATGCCGGGATCCGAATTTGGTCAGCCGTGTTCACGCATTGCGGGCGGCGATCAGCGTGTCGAGTTCATGTTTGAGCCGCCCGAGGATTTCGTCGTACGGAAAGGCTCCGAGTGCCTCCGTGCCGCGCTTCAGATTGACGAAGTTAGGGCCGCACCACAAACCGAGATCAGCGTCATCGGTTTCGCCCGGACCATTCACGCGGCAGCCCATCACGGCGATCGTGATCTTGTGGTCCCGCGCGTAGGCCGTCATTTCCTTCACCTGCTGTGCAAGTTCGACGAAGGCCTGGTTCTCCACCCGTGAACAACTGGGGCAGGAAATGATGTTGAGCGTCGACAGGCCGTAATCCACGACCGAACGCACGCGGCCCTCGGCGATGTCGTTCAGGATCTTGCGGCCTGCTTCAATCTCTTCCGGCTTGCGATCGTTCGGTACGGTCAGCGAAACGCGAATCGTGTCGCCGATTCCGCGACTGATCAAC
>JBJOLO010000148.1:0-4202 GCA_046045565.1 Planctomycetota bacterium
TCGAAGAAGTCGCGCAAGTGTTTCACGTCACGCGTGAACGAGTGCGGCAGATCGAGCGCCGCGCACTCGCCAAGTTACAACATCCTCGCCGCAGCGCTCAGCTTGCCCCGTTCCTGGACAACACCGAGCACGGCGATGTTCGACCCAATTCGAAACCAGGGCCACTCCAACCACCATCGCTCACGTCGCGCGGTGCGTTCCCGCTGTCGCGGCACGCAATGCATTTCGATCGCGTGCGATCGCCACGTGGAGCAGACGCGGCCCGTCAAGCCAGCCTCGCGTGCCCGATCGCCGCTGCCGATACCCCGAAGCCGCCGCACCCATCCAGCCGGCCGGCTGATCAAATCGAGCGGCGACGGACACCAATCACCGTGCCCAAGATTTCGGCAATGGCGCAGCACGCAATCCACCTCGGCATCGATCGGGGAGCCAGCATCGCGGAATTGGAATTACTCGGCTTACCGCAACGCACCATCGGTATGCTGGAAGACTCCCGCCTGCAGATCATTACGCTCGCCGAATTGCTCAAACACTCGCAAGAGGAACTGCTGCAAATCGAAAACCTTGGTGAACGTACGATCCGCGAAATCTTCGACTGCCTGGCCCGCTATGACCAGTTGGAACCGCTGCGCATGAAACGACAATCCCACCATTTCGTTGCAGACAGTGCGTGCTAGTCACCTTGCTCCTGAATGGCACATGAGTTGCAACTATTGCCATGATATGGCAACCTCCTTTCTGCTCCGGCCGCATGGCGGTCGGAGCAGTTGCGTCATGGTTTAATGAATGCGCATTCTGTGCGCGAGATGACGTCAGGGAGGCGACCGCTACCCGTTCGGAGCATCGTCATGAATCCCGAACTTTGGGGTATTGTCGTAGCGACGGCACTTGGTGGACTGATTGGCTTGGAGCGGCAGATTCACGGTCACTGGGCCGGTTTGCGCACGCATATCGGCGTCGCACTCGGTTCAGCCGTATTCGCTTTGGTCGGTGCAGGAATCGCTCCGCTGCCCATGCCCGATTCCCTGCGCGTCGTGCAAGGTATTGCCGCAGGCATCGGTTTTCTGGGGGCGGGAACCATCCTGAAGCTGAGCGATCAAAAGCAGGTAAAGGGACTCACCACCGCCAGCTCGATCTGGTTGACTTCCGCCATCGGCACGGCAGCAGGGCTTGGACTCTATCTGCTGGCACTGACCACCACCGTGATATCGCTCGTTGTCCTCGGGGGCATGCAACCGCTCGAGCGGTACCTCGAAAAACATTTCCCCACGCAGGTGCCGCACTAAACTGTGCTCCGTGTCGGCCCGACGCGCCTCTTTCGTGCGGATCAGCCCATCTCGTCATCGGCGATCGCAAGGCTCGTGGAAAACCACCGCAGGTGCGCTTCGCATTCCCCAACGGCATGGGTGTTGCAGCAATTACATTCAGTTGACCTGTGTGTCGTTGTATCGTTTTCGCCCGGACGGTTGGGTCCGAAGCGAACGGTCGTGGTTCGTACCTTGAATAGGGAAAATTTCCCTGGGAGGTGTGCTATGTTCGGATCAATGGCTCCTTGGCGTGAGAGGTCGATGCTTCCCCTGAGCGACCGCTTTAACAGGCTGGTCAGCCGCATGGAAGAGGAAATGGAAGACCTCTCGGAAAAGTTCTGGGGCCCCGAAGCCGGATCGATGTCGAAGCATGGTTTCATGCCCACCATCGACCTGGTGGAATCTGAGAACGAGTACGAAATGAAGGTTGATCTGCCGGGTATGAAACCTGAGGAAGTGACTGTGGAGCTGAAGAATGGTGAACTGTGGATCTCCGGGAAACGCGAAGAGAAGTCCGAAGAGAAAGGGAAGACCTATCACCGAATCGAACGGCGTCACGGCGAGTTCCGCAGGGTATTAAGGCTGCCCAGCGCGATCAACGAAGAGAAGATCGAGGCCAAGTTTGAAAATGGTGTGCTCAAGGTCAACGTACCGAAGGCCGAAGAGGCCAAGACCAAGCACATTGAAGTCAAGGCTTGACCGCTGCCAGGAGGCCCGACGATGATACGTCGGGTATCCTTTTGCGCCGATCCCGTTGTATGCAGCCCGTGGCGGCTGGTTAAGGCAAGTCGGATGTACAAGACGTTTGCTCATACCGCCGATACGGGCCTGCACATTGAAGCGGACGATTTGAACAGTTTGTTCGTCGAAGCCGGCCGCGCGCTGTTCTCGCTGATCGTCGCTAAGCCCGAAACGATCCAACCTCGTGTGACCCGGCAAATCACCGTTCCACCCAGCCAACCCGACTACATGCTCGTGGACTGGCTGAACGAACTGCTGTTTGCGTTCGACAAAGATCGAGTCCTCCTTTGGCATTTCGACGTTTCCATCAGCCCCGACGGTTTGCGTGCCATGGCTGGCGGCGAACCGTACGACGCGACGCGGCACGAGTTGGAACACGAGGTCAAAGCGATTACGTACCATGGGCTCGTCGTCGAATCGCGCAAGGGAAAATGGATTGCCACCGTGATCGTCGATATCTAACGTCAACGGTTTGCATACGAATGACCTTTCCATTTTGCTCACGACGTAACGGAGTCCACTGTCGATGCCATCGGAACGGTATGAAGGACCCTTGGAGCGCGTCAACGCATACTGCTGGCGGATTCCCAAATCGTACAAACCGGGAATGCGAGTGGATGGCCTGATTTACGCCAGCGAGCCGCTGCTCGCGCAAATCCGGAAGGACCCTGCACCCGAGCAGGTGGCGAATGTCGCTTTCCTGCCGGGCATTCAGTACGCCAGTCTGGCCATGCCTGACATCCATTGGGGATACGGCTTCCCGATCGGCGGTGTCTGCGCGACCGATCCGAACGAAGGAGGCGTGATCTCGCCCGGCGGCGTAGGCTACGACATCAACTGCGGTGTCCGCTTGGTGCGATCCAATCTTTTTCTGAACGAAGTCGAACCGCATTTGGAATCGTTGGTACAGGCACTCTTTGACAACGTCCCCACCGGAGTTGGCCGGGGCGGGAAGTACCGGTTCTCGCATGACGAACTGCGGATCCTGATGGAGCGCGGCCCCCAGGCGCTCGTCGAACGCGGCATGGCCGTCGAACTCGATATCCATCGGACCGAAGCGCTTGGCCGACTCGAAGGGGCCCGGCCGGACTTCGTAAGCTCGCGCGCACTCGATCGAGGCTACGATCAATGCGGTAGCCTCGGCTCGGGCAACCATTTTATGGAAGTGCAGATCGTCGATCGCATTTTTGACGATACAGCCGCCCAGGTGATGGGTCTGCGCGAACAGATGGTCTGCGTGATGATCCATTCGGGATCGCGCGGGTTGGGCTACCAGGTTTGCGACGACGCGCTCCGCGACTTGTGCAATGTGCCGGCGCACTACGGAATCGAACTGCCCGATCGCCAATTGGTTTGCGCACCGGTAAACAGTCCCCACGGCGAACACTACCTCGGTGCCATGCGTGCCGCGGCCAATTTCGCTTGGTGCAACCGACAGCTGCTGATGTGGCAGGCCCGCGAAGTGTTCGAATCGATCTTCGGACGATCCTGGCAAGCACTCGATATGAACCTGATCTACGACGTCGCTCATAATATCGCGAAACCCGAAGAGCACCTCGTCGATGGCATCAAGAAACGAGTCTGGGTGCATCGAAAGGGCGCCACCCGTGCCTTCCCGCCTCACCACCCCGAACTGCCGCCCGAATACGCAGAGATCGGTCAGCCGGTTCTGATCCCGGGAGACATGGGCCGCGCAAGCTGGGTGCTGGTCGGTCAAGCCGGCAGTATGGAACTGACTTTCGGCAGTGCATGCCATGGCGCTGGTCGACTGCTCAGCCGCCATGCAGCCATCCGCAAAGCGCATGGCCGCGCTATCGATCGCGAACTCCGCGAAAAAGGCATCCTCGCCCGCGCTCGCAGCTGGAAAGGACTCGCTGAAGAACAACCGGACGCTTACAAAGACGTCGATGACGTTGTCGACGTTGTCCACATGGCCGGCCTGGCGAAGAAAGTCGCCCGCATGCGGCCGATCGCGGTGATCAAAGGTTAAGACTCGACGAAGGCCGATAAAACGTTTTTTTCGGAAAATATTCTTAGCCAAGCATGTCGTCAGCAGACACCCACCCTGACCCGGGAAGCCAGGCAATCCGGTCAGCGCCGTCGCAATCCGGATCCCCAAAATCCAAGACACACACATTCGACCCGCCAACCGCA
>JBJOLO010000188.1:0-3554 GCA_046045565.1 Planctomycetota bacterium
AGATTTACGCGAAAGAGGCGATCAAGTGGTTTGACCAATTTACGCATCTCGAACCGTGGAACCGCGACCGGCAACAACGGCTGCGCGACCTAGGGCCGGAGCCGAAGCCGCAGGATGTGGACAACATCATGGGCGTGCTGTGGACGTCGGTGCAGTGCAGCGAATGCGGTTATCACGTGCAACAAGGCGTCGAGCTTAACACATGCGACACCGAAGACGGAAAGCCCGTGGTGCTGTGCGGGGCGTGCGTCGACAAGCTGTTGAACACGTTAGACGCGGGGGGAGCAAATGAATGAGTTGGCTCTTTTCGCGGGCGCTGGTGGCGGCATCCTCGGCGGGCACCTGCTTGGGTGGCGAACCGTCTGCGCCGTCGAGTGCGACGCTTACGCCGCAAGCGTACTTGTTTCGCGACAAAACGACGGATGCCTGGCGCCGTTTCCCGTCTGGGATGACGTGCGAACCTTTGACGGCAAGCCGTGGCGAGGAATTGTTGACGTCGTTTCGGGCGGCTTTCCATGCCAAGACATTTCCGCAGCCGGACGAGGGGCAGGAATCGACGGCGAACGATCCGGATTGTGGGGCGAAATGGCCAGGATCATTGGCGAGGTACGACCCAAGTTCGCGTTCGTGGAAAACTCGCCAATGCTTACTTCTCGGGGACTTAGCCGAGTATGCGGAGACCTGGCCGAATTGGGGTATGACTCGCGGTGGGGAGTTGTTTCGGCGGCCGACGCCATCTTTGCTGCTGGCGATCCGTGCGCGTATCACTTGCGGGAAAGAATCTGGATTGTCGCTACCGACTCCACGCAAGCAGGAACCGGGCCGAACGACGAAAGGTTACGGTCGAGGGTTGGCGGAACTGCTCGAAGGTCGCGAGCAACTGCCGACGCCGCAGGCTCGCGATTACCGAAGCGGGCAGCAAAGCAGGTGGGACGATCCGGAACGAAGCAGAAATCTGAACGACAAAATTGGTGGGAAGCTGAACCCGCAGTGGGTCGAGTGGTTGATGGGTTGGCCAATCGGGTGGACCGACTTGGCTGCATTGGAAACGGACAAGTGGCAGCAGTGGCGGCAATGGCATGGCGATTTTTAACAGAGGAGCAGAACTAATGGCGACGATGAATTTTTTGGCGGACCCGTGCATCGGAAATGAGAAGTTCAGGAACGCGGACCCGCAACCACTACGGCGTGCGATGTTTCGCGTGCTTGTCGAGTGGGAGAACACTGGCAAACGACCTGGGGCGGAGTGCTGGCAATCGGACACACGCCACAAGCGGCCGGAACTTGTCGACGCCATCCGCCGCGAGTGGTATCGCGAAATCGGCACCGACGATTTGATTTTCCCGTGGCACGATGACTACGTGCTTTATTGCTGGGTTGGGCTGCGAAAGCTAGGACGCAGCGAAAAACAACAAATGTGCGATTGGTTGAACATGGCGGTTCCTGAATCATGGAAGGCGGCAACATGAACCCACTACACGAAGCCGCCCGCGAATACTGCAACTACGGCTGGAAGATCATCCCGACTCGCGGCAAAGCCCCTTGCGGTGGCGTAGGCTGGCCGTCCAAGGCCACCAGCGATGCGGGCGAAGCGATGGCGATGATTGACGACACGCAGGCCGACGGCATTGGCGTTCTGCTGCGAGCATCCGGGCTGATCGACCTGGATGCGGACAGTCCGGAAGCCGAGCAGGCTATCCAGCAATTGTTCGGCGGCGACGTCCCGCAAACGCCTACCTACCGATCGGCTCGCGGACTCCATCGGCTGTTCGAATGGCGGGACGGCTGGGGCAATCTGTCGAGTAAAGCCAAGGTCATGGCGGGGCCGATCGAGATTCGCGGGATTGGCGAACGTGCGGCGCAATCCGTTTTCCCGCCAAGCGGCGGGCGTGAGTGGGTGATATCGCCAGCGGATTGTCCGTTGGCGGTGCTGTCGGATGAAATCGTCGCCGAGTTGGTTCGACTGGCGACACCTGCCAGGCCGGTTGCCAAGCCGGTTGTCAATCACCCTCGCACAGGCGGACAACTCGATGTCCGGCGGTGGCTCGATCGCGTTGGGGCCGTCTTGCTCGAAGTCGATCATGGTGCGGACGGAACCAAAAAGTGGTTCGTCGAGTGTCCTGGGATCGCCAGCCATTCGACGCGGAACGCGTCTCGGGATTGCTGCATTACGCAGGAACCATCGGGCCGGATGGGTGGGTGTTGTTTCCATTCGAGTTGTGGCATGGTCGACTGGCAAGCGTTAAGCAACGCGTTAGGCCGACCGACTCCGCAGGAATGGGGCGTCGAAGAGTCAGATCCGCACTGGGCGGCGATCGCGGAACGCTTGATGGCGGATAGCGGATTGACCTGCTCAGATAGGATTGAGCAGGTCGAGCAGATCAAGCCAGAGCCGATCCAGCCGGCGAGCGAACCGCCAGCGCCAAAGCTTGCCGAGTTCCCTGCCGATTGCCTGACACCGCCGGGACTACTCGGGCAGATCGTCGAGCATACGTTGGCCGTCAGTCTGTACCCGCAGCCGGAGCTAGCTTTGGCGGCGGCTATTGGCTGCGTGGCGACGTTGTGCGGCCACAAGATCACCGACCCGCAGAACACTCGATCCAACATCTACCTAATCGGGCTGGATGAGACATCGAGCGGCAAAGACATCGGCCGGCGTGTCGTGTCGCGATTACTGGCCGCTGTCGAGCCTCGGCTACGCGGACCGGAAACGCTCAACAGTAGCTCCGCTGTCGTCTCCGCCCTCAAGGTGTCGCCGATCCTGTTGATGCTGCTCGATGAGGCTGGGTATTTGTTTAAGGCGGCTGCCAACCCGAATGCGACGCATATGGGGCAGCTTGTGCCGACGCTGCTTAAGCTGTTCACTTCGAGCGGCGAATTGGTCAACCTGTCGAGTTACACCGACTCACAAAAGAATGCGGATATCGATCAACCCAACCTGTCGATCTACGCGACTGGCACGCCCGATGGATTCTGGGAGCACCTGAACACGTCAAACATCAGCGACGGGTTAATGGGCCGGATGCTTGTCGTTCCCGGCCGTGGCTATCAGCAGGTTCGTGAGGCCGAATGGATCGACCTGCCGGAAAGCATGATTGAGGCTGCACGCTGGTGGTGGAAGTGGATGCCGGGCGAAGCGGCCGATCACATGCTATCGCCCGCGCCCGTCAAGCTACAGCGTTCCAAGGCTGCCTATGATCGGTTCTGGCAATATTTCAGGGACATATCCGCCCGCCGTATCGGCGAAGATTTGACGCGGGCCGCCATTTGGTCGAGATCGCCAGAAAAGGCCAACAAGCTAGCACTGATCCACTGTGCCAGCCGCCACGTCTGCACAGAGCCGAAGTCGATCGAGTTTGAAGACATCGACTGGGCGATTAAGGTGGTGAACTACCTTACTCGCCAACTGATTGCGGGATGCGAGAGGTACGTGAGCCGTAACCAGCAGGAGCAGACGGTTAAACGCGTTCTGCGAATCATTGGCGATGCTGGCGAAAAAGGCTTGTCTCAACACGAGCTAACGCGTAAACTGCAATGGTTGCCGCGTAAGACTC
>JBJOLO010000197.1:0-7906 GCA_046045565.1 Planctomycetota bacterium
GGATCAGTCCGCCGACAACCCCTGCGCAACCGTTCACACACTCACGTTTTTAAATCCCGCTTTTTCAAAAAAAAGAAACTAGACACGCCGCGATGGGAGCCCCTACCAAACGGAGGTATCGCCACGACGTGGCCGACCACTGCATGGTATCTGCGCTGCATCACGTCCTAAATCTCTAGCCAGCGGCAGCGCGATTGGTAAGCAGCGGGCCGCGGCATCGCAGCCATTCCCTGCCCCTGGGTGCAACTCGACGCGGATACGACTCGCGAGGGCATCCGCGCCTGATATACTTCATGGCCATACGACTGAAATCGACCCTGGTGGATGCAATCCCGAGGAACCCAACGGTTCCGGTGCTGGTCTGAGATCCGGTCGATGGTATTCCGGTGCAGGTAGCTCAGCAGACCCTATGACTGACTTCGAACACTTGCGGCACAAGCCGCCTACGCCGCTGGAGCGGCCCCGCGAACTGGTGATCGCCTGCGCACCGATGCGCAGCAACGTTAACGTCTCGAAGATTGTCCGAACGGCAAGTTGCTGTGGTGTGCCGCGCGTGATTGCCGCAGGCAATCCGAAAATCGATCGTGAAATCGCCCGCGACGGTGCTGAGCAGATCAAACTGGAGACGCATCGGAGTCTGGCACCGGTGTTGAAACAACTTGCCGCCGAAGGTTATCGGATGGTTGGGCTGGAGCAAACAACCGGTTCCAAATGCATTTACGATTATGTGTTCGAGCGTCGAACATGCCTCGTCATTGGCAATGAGCGTCTGGGTATTGAGCCTGAATTGCTTGCCCTGTTAGACGACGTGATCGAGATTCCGGTTTACGGCCTGCCTTACAGCTACAATGTTGCCACGGCGACGGCCATGGCCCTGTACGAGTACTGTCGCCAGTTTCGCTCGGGTTAATTCCCCCCCTGCCGACTGCCACCCGACGCTGCGATTCGATCGCTCGGGCAAACACGCACGCAACGATCCGTATTCATAAACCAACCGGCAATAGCCCCACTGACACCAAACCAAACGAGAATAAATCAAGGAGATCTCCATGCTTCGTCCCGTCAAAATCAAGCGCGGCTATACCCGCCATGCTCCCGGAAGTGTGTTGTATCAAGCGGGGGAAACGATCGTGTTGTGCACGGCATCGATTGAGCCTCGCGTACCCGATTGGCTTTTGGGGAAAGGCAAGGGATGGGTGACGGCCGAGTACAGCATGTTGCCGAGCAGTACGAGTCCGCGTAAACGTCGCGATCGGGATGGCAAGGTGGACGGCAGGTCGACGGAGATCCAGCGACTGATCGGCCGCAGTCTCCGTGCGGTGGTCGACCTGACGGCGTTAGGCGAGCGGCTGATCACGGTGGACTGCGACGTGTTGCAAGCGGATGGGGGTACGCGAACCGCAAGCATCACGGGCGGATTCATCGCTCTGGTCGACGCCATGCGCAGCGTACAAAAAGACCTACCTAATCCCTCGCATTTTCCACTGCATGACAGCGTGGCAGCCATCAGTGTTGGAATCTGCAATGGCAAACCGACGGTGGATCTCGACTACGCTCAAGATGTCGATGCCGACGTCGATATGAATGTCGTGATGACGGGACAGGGCCGGTTCGTGGAGGTCCAAGGGACGGGCGAGGAGGCGACCTTCAGCGAGGACGAATTGGCGACGATGCTGAAACTTGCCAAAAGAGCGATCGCGCAGCTTGGAGACATTCAGCGTAAGTCGCTGGGGAAACACTGGCCATTCTAAAAGCTCACCGTCCGCGCGTTGCGTGCTAGCACTCGCGCCCAAACCTCGGTGGTTGCCCCGTCGGTGGCGTGGAATTCGCTGTAGGTTAAAGCGGTTGTTGACGTCTATAATCCCCGACGATTCTTCGGCGAAAAAGCGTTATTTCGCCGCGTGACTTTATCCGTTGAATTTGAGCGATCAGGCAGGGATGCTGATGGTCGGACAGGGACGTCCGCCGCAGTCAATGCGACGCCCAAGCTGCGCTTTCAGGTCGGCTTTGGGGGCGATCGCGCTATGCCTGCTTCTTTCCCCCGGTTTCGACGCACTGTTGCGAGCCGACGAGTACCTGCATTTGCGATTGCGTCTGCAATGGGGTGGCGCGGCGTCCCGTGCCTGGCAGGTTGCCGCAACACTGTCTGAAGGTTCGTTCGCCGACCCGGTACTCTTGGGTCGAAATCCGGACGACCCGGGATCGATCGAATGCGAGGGATCGTCCTTACGAGCGACAGCGCGGAGTCCCTCACTCCAAAGCGGCATGGAAATTTCTGTTTCAGGCCCTGAGGACGCGAAGCTTCAATTCGAAATCGTGCCTCTGGATCGCACCGGTTCCGCGCAACGTTTCGAAGTACCGCTCGCTCAACTCGTCTCGCGCCCTTTTTCCAAGGAACTCGACAATCAGCGTAACCAGTTGCATGTCGAACGCGCGCCGGGAGATCGCTTGCGTTTGGAATTCGATCGGGACTCGCTCGTTTTCGAACCGAACGAACTCTTTGCCTTTTCGATCACGCCGAATCGAGTCGGCTTGGAGGGCGAATCGTCGTTGCGTTGTCGGATTCAAATGAATCGGGCCCGTTCGGAAGAGTCCATCTGGTCGACCGAAAAAGAGTTGCGGGTGGATAAGCACGGAGACGGTACGGCGGCGGTTCCGATTGAGCTACAAACGCCCAACACAGAAGGCGTGTACGATGTGGTACTCGCGGTCTACAAGAAGCGAATCACGGATCCGCTGACGCTGGTGCAATCCAAGCCTTTGTTTCAGCGCAAACTTCAAGTCGTGGTGCTGGATCCGCGCCCGCAAGTCGAGATTCGCCCGCGAGGCCGCGATGCGATTGCCTGGAAATCGCTGGCGGAGATCGATCCCGCGGTGAGTGGATTGTCGAGTGACCAGTCCGGATCGCGCTGGCCGGAATGGCTGAAAAAGGTTCCGCAATGGAAATGGGGCGGATTCACACGGGGTCCGCTTGCGCATGGTCCTCATAGTCGCCAGGAACACCTGGGTCGACCAATGCTGCAACTCGCGCCGGGAAGCTGGCAGGCGTATCCCTTGCCGATCGCGCGCCCGGACGAACCTCACCTGCTTGAAATCGAGTATCCCAGCAACCAAGCCCAGACGTTGGGCATCAGCTTCCTCGAGTCGGATGCGGCCGGCCGCGTGACGCCTGTCAGCGGGATGGATTTCGGCATGGATGTGCCCGACGGAACGCGATCGACGGTTCCGAAACTGCTCAAACATCGCGTCCTGTTCTGGCCTCGAACCAAGACGCCGCTATTGTTGGTGATGAACCGTCGCGATCGAGGCAATGCCGTGCTGGGCCGCATCGCCGTCTCGGCGGGACCGGCTCACTTGCCGGGATGGTCCGAGCCAAGTCTCGGCTACGCAGCTCGCACGGTCGCGATCAGCCTCGACAAACCGTTGTTCGCCAAAACGCTGGGCGGCAGCGAAGTCCTCGATGCCGCGACCGGAGAGACACTGACCGATTGGGTCACGTTTTTCGAATCAGGAAAACGACTAGCCGAATACCTGAAGCACCATGGTTTCAACACGGCGGTGATGGCGGTGGCCTGCGAGGGCAGTACGCTTTACCCGAGTTCCTTGCTATCGCCCACGCCGCAATACGATACGGGGCCGCTCTTCAGCACCGGCCAGGATCCCGTGCGCAAAGATATTCTGGAGATGCTCTGCCGCATCTTCGATCGTGAGGGCTTGAAACTGGTGCCGGCGATCCAATTCAGCACGCCACTCCCGGCATTAGAAACATTGCGTCGCGAGGCGGGGTCGGATCTGCACTTGGATTGGATCGGCGCCGACGGACAGACATGGTTGTCATCCCACGTCACGAATCGAGGCCTTGCTCCCTATTACAATCCGTTGAATGAGCAGGTGCAGTCGGCGATGCTGGCGGTGGCCGGAGAACTGGCTGAACGCTACGGCAAACACCGATGCTTCGCAGGGATCTCACTGCAGCTGGGGCCCGATACGTACGCGCAGCTTCCGGAAGATGAAGGCAGCTTTGACGACGCGACGGTCGAACGATTCGCCACGGAGATGTCGCTGCGTGTTCCCGGCAACAGCACCACTGATCTGGCGGCTCGGGTGGAGTTCTTAAATGGTGAAGCACGCCGCGCCTGGCTGGCATGGCGGGCCGAGGTGATGGCGGAGTTCTACCAGCAGCTTTCGGCGCAGGTTGCCGATGCATCGAGCGGTGCAAAACTGTTTCTCGCTACCAGCGATCTGCTGGTGGGGGCGAATGCGCAGCAAGCGGTGCGAGCCCGACTGGCGGGCGCAGCAGGAGCCGGTGAGCGACCTCGCAGTGTGTCGGAAACGCTGTTGGAAATGGGGTTGAATCCGACCTTGCTGGCAGACGAACCGCAGATCGTTTTATTCCGTCCGCATCGATTCGCCCCGCCCATCGGATTGGCATCGCAGGCAGCAAACCTGGAAGCCTACCGGTCCGGCGATCTCGACCAATGGATCTCGCAGCGCGGAGTGGTCGGTGCACAGCACCTGCATGAAACGCTCGACATGCCGCTCCGTTCATTCGATGCCGTGAGTCCCTTTGGCGTGGAAAAAACAAGCACATGGCTTGCGCCTCAGTTTGCTCCCGCTGCCGACACCAATCGACGCCGCTTCGCACACAGTCTCGCGAGTCTCGACGCCCAGACAATCCTGGAAGGCGGCTGGACGTTGGGAATGGGTGGTGAAGATCAACTCCAGCCCTTCCTGGATGTCTACCGGCAACTACCCGCCGAACGATTTCAATCTGTAACGCCGCGCGTGCCGGCTCAAGCTCAACCGGTCACCGTGCGTTTTCTGTCGCGAGGCAACCGCACCTTTGTCTACGCCGTGAACGATTCACCCTGGCCGATCACCGCGGAAGCCGATCTCGTTGCCCCCGCGGAAGCAAAAGCAACCGCCATCGGTGCGGGCGTTTCCACGCCATCGCTTGAGCGAGAAGGACAGCGACTGCGATGGAAGCTCTCCATGGAACCATACGAACTTCAGGCAATCGTCTTGTCCAGCGGCAAAGCCAAGCTGGAAGACTGGCGCACCACCATCAGCCCGTCGATCCTGTCGGAACTCGATCAGCGATTGCAAGACCTGATGGCGAGAAAGCAGGAACTGCGCAATCCGACACCACAACTGGCGCTTCGCAATGCCGGCTTCGAGCAATCCGACTCGGTTCCGATCCCGGGATGGGAATTCAAACCGACCCAGGATGGCAACGTTCGAATCGACGCTGACACGGCATCGAACGGCTCGCATTCGCTGCATTTGAAAAGCGACGGCGAGGTACTCTGGATCCGCAGCGAACCGTTTACGCCGTTGCGTTCCGGACGCCTTGCGGTCGGTGCAAAAATCAAGATCAGTCGTCCCGATGCTCAACCTGAACTACGCATCGCGGTCGACGACGGCCGTGACTATTATCCACATGTCACCGTCGGCTCATCCGGCAAGCCGCTTAGCGATCAATGGACAGAGTATCAACTGTTCATCGACAACGTGCCCGCCTCAGCAGGCCGCGAACTGCGCGTTGGATTCGATTTGATGGGAGCGGGTGAAGTCTGGATTGATGACGTTCGGATTTACGGGATGTGGCTGGAGAAAACCGAGGGCATCGACCTCGCCAAAAGCATCTCGCAGGCGGTATTCCTGCGCAACAAGATGGCGGTCAGTGAATGCCAAAGTTTTCTCGAAAGCTTCTGGCCGCAAGTGCTGGAGCAATACGTGCCGTTGCCTCAGCGTCTGGCAGCGAACCCGAATTCTGTGGAACGCAAATCGGCATCACGGGATTCCACGCCCGATTCAGCGCGGGATTCGATGTCGGGACCGGTGCCCAGCCCCACACCGCGCTCACCCACCTGGCGTGACAAGTTCAACGGCATGCTCCCCAAGAAACTCTCTCGCTAGCCGCCGGCTTCATCCAAGTGCTTTCGCTGCCTGACCGTTCACGGTCGACGCGACGATTCGATCTCACAGCCCGCCCGCGTTTCAAATCACCTCGCCCGGTGTAAGATATCGGCCTCGTGAAGCGGTCCGATTGGTTTCTGGACCGGAATCACCTTGCACCACATCCAATCCCATCGCGGAGCGTTGGCATTTCTATCTCGGGGAGATCGATCATGAGGGATGCATTCTGGCTATCGAAGATCGTGTGGCTCTGGTTCGGTCTCAGCATCGCCGTACCGCTGAATGCGGACGAGGCCGGAGCCTTGCCCGGCACCAAACCGCTGACTCGCGAGGGTGACATTGCGTCGCAGCTTGTCGAGGGCGTCGATCGGTTCCTGCTGCAGGAACTGGACAAGTCGATCGCGGCTCGCGCGAGATTCTGGCAGCGCGACTTTTCGTCGGCGGATGCGTATTACAAGTCGATCGAACCGAATCGCAAGCATCTCGCTCATATCCTGGGTGTCCGTGATCCTCGCGTGCCGTTTGACGGCCCCGAGTATGTGGGCACCACGAGTCAGCCCGCCTTGGTCGGCGAGGCGGAGCGATACCAGATTTTCTCCGTGCGTTGGCCCGCTTTCGGCAATGTCACTGGCGAGGGCCTGATGTTGGTGCCGAAGTCGGGACCAATTACGGCGAACATGGTCGTGATCCCGGATGCGGATCAGACGCCGGAGGCGATCTGCGGGTTGATCGAGGGGCCAGGACCGACCCTCGCTCGGAACTTGGCGGAGCAAGGTTGTCGGGTCATCGTGCCGGTGTTGATTGACCGGAGCCTCAAACCGCGAGCGCCGCCCGGACGACAAGGCGGAGCGCGGCTTACCAATCGCGAATACCTTTATCGCAGCGCCTTCGAGCTTGGCCGCCACCTGATCGGCTACGAAGTGCAAAAAGTGCTGGCTTGCGTCGATTGGTTTTATCGCGAGGCAAACCAATCCGAGTCGGGATCGAAAGATCCTCAGATCGGTGTCCTGGGCTACGGCGAAGGCGGAATGCTTGCCCTCTACTCGGCTGCAATTGATACCCGCATCGACTGTTGCGGCGTCCATGGTTACTTCGGATCGCGCCAGCGCATTTGGGATGAACCGATCGATCGCAATGTATTCGGGCTGCTCGAGCGATACGGTGATGCGGAATTAGCATCGATGGTTTTTCCCCGTCGCGTCGTGATCACAGGCAACGACGGCCCCACCGTGAATTTACCGAGCGAGGGCGGTGCGCCGGCGAAGCTCGCGCCGATCCCGGCCGAGGATGCCGCGGCGGAGTGGAAGCGGTATCAAACGCTGGTCAATACAAGATTGGAACCGAACGAGCAGTCCAGGAAACTGGCGACACTGCTGCAGGATGCCGCCGCAAAGCCACAGGGGAAAGCGCCAACATTTTTGCGCAAGGGCTTTGATCCCGCGCCAAGGCAACTGCGTCAATTGCAGGAAATGGACCTGTTCACGCAACAACTGCTGAACGAGAGCCAATACGTGCGGCAGGATTTCATGGGCAAACTGAACACCAGCAACTTGGACGAGTATCGCAAGTCGGTGGAGCAGTACCGGGAGATTTTTCGCCACCAGGTGATCGGGCATTTCCCCAATCCGGTCCTGCCCATGAACCCCGCAAGTCGCAAAGCCGAGGAAACCGACAAATGGACGGCCTACGAAGTGACACTCGATGTGTTCCCCGATGTGTTCGCTTACGGTGTGCTGTTGCTGCCGAAGGATTTGAAGCCCGGTGAAAAGCGCCCCGTGGTCGTCTGCCAACACGGATTGGAGGGCCGCCCAACCGATGTTTATAAGGGGGACAATCCCGCGTATCACGACTTTGGGGCCAAACTTGCCGAACGCGGGTTCATCACGTTCGCCCCCCAGAATCTTTACATCTTTCGCGATCGTTTCCGCACCCTGCAGCGCAAGGCCAACCCGCTGGGCAAAACCCTGTTCTCGGTCATCGTGCCCCA
>JBJOLO010000247.1:0-13810 GCA_046045565.1 Planctomycetota bacterium
CCGAAGAACGCAAGCAATTCAACCTCAAGAATCGCATCCCCCTGCATCGCGAAGGCACGAGCGAACAGGTGGCCGAAGTCGTGGCGCTGCTCGTGACCAACGACTACATCACGGGCGAAACGATCGTCATCGACGGCGGACTCACCAGCCGCATCGCCTGACGCTTCGGGATTTGCCCTGCCGTACGCGCGGATGCGTAAACTAATTCTCTGTTGGTGCGGAACCAGTTGCGCGCAGTTGGCTGAGCAGCAATCGCTGCTGGAGTATCACAGCGCCTTTTTCGTCGCGCACTTGCAGTCGCACGATCGGATCGGCGGCGGTCCAGTCAATCAGCACGCTGCCGAAGTTCACGTCGAAAAAGGTTAATCCGACGCGGTAGGAGTTGATCTCGTTGGCGAATCGCACGCCGGCCTTGGTGATGTTGCCGCTGGGCGCGTTCAGGCTGCTGCTGGTGATGTCGAAGAGCGGATAGCCGATCCCGGGGGCGGCGTCGGCGGGCAGGCGGGCGATCTCGGCCAGATGTCGATCGCCGCTCAATAACACCACGCCGTTCGCGCCTGTCGACTTGATCAATTCCAATAACCGCTGCCGCTCGCCCGGAAAATTAGCCCACTTCTCCGAGCCGTGTTCCGTTGCCAGGAACTGGATGCCGCAGCCAATCAGTCGCAGTTCGGCCGGCACCCGCAGTTGTTCTTCCAGCCACTTCCACTGTGCCGCGCCCAGCATCGTTGCCTCAGGGTCGGTGTTGGGCAAGTATCGCCCGCGATAGCCGTCGCCCGCTTCTCCGGCCACGAATCCTTTCTTCAGCGGACTGCGAAAGTAGCGACCGTCCAGCAGGATGATTTGCACCCGCTTGCCCGGCGGGCCGATCACACGCGACGAATAAACTCCTTCCTGACTGCGCCGCGGATCATTGGCTGCCACGGCGAAGAAGTCGAGAAAGATCTGCTGCGATTCGCGGCGCTTGGGATAGTCGGCACCCGCATCGTCGGCGCCGTAATCGTGATCGTCCCATACCCCGATCACCGGCCGACGACTCCGAAGCTGCTTGAATCCCGGCTGATTCGCCAGCAAGTCGTACTTCGCCCGCAGTTCATCCATGTTCTGCGTGTCGCCATAGATATTATCGCCCAGCAACACAAACAGTTCCGGGTCGAGCTCGTTTACTGCGTCCCAGATCGGTTGCGGCTGGTCCTGCTTTGCACAGGAGCCGAATCCAATCCGCGAAATCGGCTCCTCCGCATGCGCGGGACGAGCGAACACCGCCAAGCCGTTGGCTGCGAGGGCGATCGCGATGGTCAGAAACGCAATCAGTGGACGGGCGGAGGGCAAAGCAACCGCAGCGGGGATGCGCATGGTGCACTCTCTTGATCAGGGATGAAGTTCGATCGTCTTACTTCGTGGCGAATTCGCGCGCGAAGCTGTCCGGTGTGAGCGGCGATCCGGTCGCGTACCTGGTCAGTTCATTCCAACTTAGCAATCGTCCCGGTCCGAATACTTTTTCCTGCATGAACTTTCCGACCCGTGGATCGTCGTGATAAATCGCGGCGATCGGATCGTCCGCTCGAAGCACCTCGCGCGCTAGCGCTTGATGCAATTGACAGGCGAAGAGCTCGCCCAGCATGTAGTTGTGGTAGTAGCAGGGTGCCGAAACGATGTGGATCTTGCTCGCGTAGTCCGGCGCGTTGCGACCCTCGGGTCGATGCAGCATCTGGTAGTTCTCGACCAGATCCCACCACAGCTTGTTGAGATCCTGCTCGGGATTGGCATACATCCCTTGCTCGAATCGCAACATGACTTGGCACCATCGCGAAAAGATCAGCAGCTTGTATCGCCGCGCGGTGCGAGCCGCTCGATCATAGGCTGCCGGATCTTCTACCTTCAGGCCCATCGATTGCAGCCATGCCGAGCTTCCCGCAAACCGTTCGAACATCATTGCCACGCCTTCGGTAGCCAGGATGTGCGACTCGGTGCGGACCGCATAGGGCACCGAAGCGGGAATATTCTTGCTGCTGTAAACGGCGTGGCCGAGCTCGTGCAGCATCGTCGCCATCCAGTATTCGTTCGGCACGATATTGGCGAGCACGCGAACATCGCCCTGCCGGTCGATGTCGGTGCAAAACGCATGCGGACTCTTGCCCGGCTTCTCGTACAGATCGCTTCGCGCGAGCACATCATCGATCGGTAGTCCGATCCCGGTGTAGAACTTGCTGCAGATCGCCTCGATGTTTGCTTTCACGAACGGCGCGTCCAAGCTGGTGGCGCCGATGTCGGGCGGCTGTTGAAAGAACGGATCGTGGTAATGCCACGGCCGCAGGTCTTCCACCTTGATCCCGTAACCTTTGGCCAGCGCTTGATCGATTTCCGCCTTGGCTTTGGCAAAGGGGTCGCGGGTGAGCTTGTCCAGCTTGTCGAAGATTTCGAGCACCACTTCGGGCCGATGTTCGGTGACGTGCAGTTGCATGGCGTGATAGTTGGGGAACCCGAGTTTGCGGGCCGCTTCGTTTCGCAAGAGCACCAGTTCTTTGAGTTCGGTTTCCACATCGGCACCGACCTGCTTGCTGGCCTCCCAGACTTTTTGGCGTTGCGCCGGGTCTTTGGACTTGGTGAGCACCTTACGGACTTCGCTGTCGGTCAGTTGTTCATCGCCGACGGGGGCGCGGAAGACATTGAACTTCTTCTCGATCGAGTTGGCTTTGGAGCTGATGCGCTGCAGCAGTTCGGGCGGCACCTGCTTTTCCAGGTAGACGAGGTACAGCACATCGAGTACCCGTGCGAGGGTCTTGTCCTGGGGCTTGGCGTCGCGGAGCGATTTGAGTTTGGCGAACCGGGCGGGATCGGCCAGGGCGGCGTCGAGCTTGTTTTGGGCTTGCTCTTTGGCTGCAAAATCTTCATCCTTGCCGCTCACGTTGGCGTCCCACCAGGCACGATTCGCGGCGATTTCCAGCGGCCGAATCGTCTCTTCGTGCTCCTTCAAAAATGCCTTCACTTGTTCTTGGACGTCGGCTGCTGTGACACATGACATGCTGATGATTCCTTGCAATGCCCAGGCCAACATGATGCATGTCGCCCGATGGATTCCGTGTGACGGGTTCATGAGAAACTCCGAGCAGTTTGTTTGGTGTTGGAAAGGCGTGGCGATCCGGATCAGCCAGAAATTTAGACCATTGTCCAGACGACGCAATCACGGGTCGGCGTTTTGTGCGTCGGGTTGGCTTGCAGAAACGCTTGCAGGATGATCGATGCGGACTCGTTGATGGAGTCGCATGGACCAGGAACGAGCCAGGAAATCGTGAGGTAAGTTTTTTGATAGAGTAGGGGACTGTTTTTGGCGGTGAGGAGCCACCGCTCGGTTCGGCACTCAGGATGCATCATGGAAATTGCGAAGGTCGTACAAGATCTGTCTTTGGTTTTGCTGGCGGGCACGTTGACCGGCATGGCCTGCAAGCGCTGGGGCATCTCGCTGCTCGTTGGCCATTTATTGGTGGGATCGATCCTCGGGCGGGGCGGTTTCGGGCTGGTGAACGAGCCCGCGCACGAGTTGGAGATGATTGCCGAGGTGGGCGCGTTGCTGCTGCTGTTCTCGGTTGGGCTGGAATTCTCGTTCAATGAGTTGGCGAGGCTGAGCCGTTATTTCTGGATCGGCGGCACGGTGCAGATGGTGCTGGTTGCCGTGCCGCTAACGTTTGTCGCGCGGCTGGCCGGCATGTCGATGCAGGGTGCGGTCTTGGCCAGTGCTGCGGGCGCGTTCAGTTCGACGGTGCTCGTATTTCGTGCGTTGACCGAGGCCGGGTTGACCGAATCACCGCAGGGTCGAGGTAGTATCGCCGTGCTGTTGTTTCAGGACGCTGCGTTGGTGCCGCTACTGCTGCTCGTCCCACTGATGACGGGGAAGCAAGCGGAAGCCCCGACCTGGGTCGACTACGCGGTGCTCGCCGGCAAGACGGGCACGTTCCTTTTCGGTGTGTGGGCTCTGCATCAGGTCATCGAGCGGTTTGTGGTGACGGCGCTGGTGGCGATGCGAAGTGTCGAGCTGATCGTGCTGACCACCGTAACGTTGCTGATTTGTCTTTGCCGGCTGGCTTACCAACTGGATCTTCCACCGGTCGTTGCCGCCTTCGCCGCCGGATTGGTGTTGAGTTCCAATCGACTGAGCAAACAGATCGACACGATCATTTTGCCATTCCGCGAAACGTTCGCCGCAGTGTTGTTCGTCACGTTGGGGATGTTATTGCGTCCTGCTGCGTTTCTCTCGGAACCGCTGCTGCTGCTGACCGGACTCGTGGGGATGATCGTCCTGAAGTCGGTCGGTGCCGCCGCCGCGCTGCGCCTGGTGGGATTGCCTTGGCGTGCTGCGCTGGGGATGGGACTGGGACTGTCGCAGCTCGGCGAATTCTCATTTCTGCTTGTAGCCCGAGGCGTCAGTGAGGATTTGATCTCCGCCGACACGTACCATCGCATGCTGTTCATTGCCGTCGCGTCGCTGGTGATCACGCCCTGGTTGCTGCGTACCGGATTGCGATTTGCCGGATCTGCGCCGGTGCCGTCGGGGCCACCGGCCGGCAATGCTCAATCGCATGTCAAACGCGCAATCGTGATCGGGATCGGACCGATCGGCGGGCAGATTGCATCGCGGTTGGAGACGATGGGCGTCGATCTGGCGATGCTCGACTTGAGCCCGGTGAATCTGCACGCCTATGCGCAGCTTGGGTTTGAGACGTTCGCGGGGGATGCACGCGATCCTGAAGTGTTGACGCGAGTGCAAATTCAGGATCGCGATCTGGCAGTGGTCTGTGTGCCGAAGGATGACTGGGCGTTGGAAATCGTCAAGGCGCTGCGACAGGCAAATCCGAAGCTGGCGATTATCGTGCGTTGCCGCTATCAGTTTTCCAGCAAGCGGCTGCTGAAAGCCGGTGCGCTGAGCACGGTGAGCGAAGAGCAGGAAGCAGCCGGGCCGTTGATGCATCAGTGCGAACGCTGGTTGAATGGTCACGACCAGACGCGACTCGAATCCGGACCGGAAAAACAGACCGCACGAGGCGGGGACCTTGACGGGCGCGGTCGCCCGGACGACAACACAGGTCATGAGCGACCTGCATGAAGGTGATCCGCAACACGACCCGCGATATCAGCCGGGGTCATTGATCGTTTGGTTGCGGCAATCGGTCGAATCCGGTGCGTCCGACCTGCATCTCGTACCCGGCTATCCGCCAACCTTGCGCGTGCATGGCGACTTGCAACCGCTGGATTTGCCTGCGTTGAGCGTCGCGGAAATACGCCACTGTGTGATGCCGCTTCTGCCACCGACAGTCGCGGAGCAATTCCTCACGCATAAGAACGCCGACTTCTCGTTCCACCAGAACATCGACGGCGAGTCGCGGCGTTTTCGCGCGAATGTGTTTCTAGCGCATCAGGATCTCGGCGCGTGCTTCAGGGTGATCCCGTCAAAAATTCCGCCGTTGGACTGGGCCGGCTTCCCGAACCAACTTGCGTATCGTCTCACCCATTTTGAAAATGGTCTGGTGCTTGTCTGTGGCGTGGCCGGTTCCGGCAAATCGACGACGCTCGCCATGCTCATGAACCTGTTGAACCAAGAGGGTGGTTATCGGATCATCACCGTGGAGGAACCGATCGAATACTTGTTCCCCAAACATACGCATTCGGTGATCACGCAGCGGGAGGTGGGCCCGGACGTCGCGAGCTTTGCGGACGGATTGAAATACGGATTGCGACAAGATCCCGATGTGATTCTGGTCGGCGAGGTGCGTGATCGCGACACGGCGCAAATGGCCTTGAGTGCTGCGGAGACCGGACATTTGGTTTTTTCGACTTTGCATACACGCGACGCGAAGGGGGCGATCTCGCGCTAC
Organism: Planctomycetota bacterium; assembly: GCA_046045565.1. Classification (GTDB taxonomy): domain Bacteria; phylum Planctomycetota; class Planctomycetia; order Pirellulales; family Pirellulaceae; genus VGZA01. The sequence goes on from JBJOLO010000247.1 coordinate 5,871, forward strand.
GCTGACCTGTTCCCGCAGGCGGCCCAGGCCGATATCCGGGCGCAACTTGCGCTGTCGCTCCGCGCCGTGGTAAGCCAGCATTTGCTCCCCAGCAGCATGCATGGCTCAAAACGCGAACTCGCACTGGAGATCATGTTCAACAACCACCCGATCGCGAGTGCAATCCGTCAAGGTAAGCTGGAATCGATCGACAATTGCATTCTTACCGGTCGGTCGGACGGCATGCTCACGCTCGATGAGTCAATCCGCCGCCTCGTCGAGGCCGGTCGCATCGCGTCGGCCGAAGATTCTTCGACGAACAAACGCAATGTTGCTCCACGTCGATCATGAACCGGTGTCGCGCGAAGCTGCGACGGACTTGTCTAAAAAAATTCTTCGTCGCGCCTTGACCCGAACGACTTGCCCGTAAGAATGCCATTGCCACTCTTGCCGGTGCTGGCAATTTTCTCTTCTTCCCCCGGAAGGCGAGCGCTCCCCTAGCTGCACGATTCGTCGTGATCGTGCGCGCCTCGCCTTCTCGACAGACCGGCAGTCGATCTCCCCCGCGCCGCCGCATCCCCCACGAGCGGTCCCGTGCGAACCGAGGCTTACCCGGTTCGCGTTTTGCGCGTGTCGAAACTCGAAAGCATGAGGACTAGGGTAATGCTGGGCTCGTGGGCGTTCTTACCGTGGATTCATAAATGGATCGAGGATTGCAAGTCGCTGTGGAAAACCAATAAGCAGCGAAAACCATTTGGCCGACCTTACGCCTGGGCCGCGTACGCAAGGCAATTCGAAACCTTGGAGTGTCGCACGCTGCAGGCTGCCGATGTCGGTTGCGTTACCAGCCTGCCGATCGAATCGGCGCCGCGTACGGTCACGCGTGGCGATGTGAACGGCGACGCGCGCGTCACTCCGATCGACGCCGTCCTGGTCGTAAACCAAATGCTGCAGCGCGGTCAGCACACCGTGTTTGACGTGACGAGTGATGCCGAACGGCATTACGATGTCAACGGCGATCAATGGATCAACGAAGACGACGTTGCGCTGGTGTTTCAGTGGCTCGACAAACAAACGAACTCGCACGCTCAAAATGACGATCCAGCCCGATCTGTCGCGGAAGAGGCGTTCGCCTCGTGGTGTCCCCATGACATCAGTAATGACTTGGCCGCCGACCATCCCGGATGGAACCCGGGTTGGGGTGATTCGATTCCGGATGGCGCCGATTCAACCCATCCTGTGAATGGAAATCCCTCCGAGGGAATCTCCGACGGTAGCAGCGGGAACACGGGTGTTCCCGGCTCAGATACACCTAACGCAGGCACACCCGGTATCGGAACACCTGGCATCGGCACACCTGGCATCGGCACACCTGGCATCGGCACACCTGATAACGGCACATCCGATAACGGCACACCAGGCATTGGAGCACCCGGCTCGGGAAAGGACGGGCCAAGTGACGAACCTGACAGTGGCGGACCAAGCGACCCAGAGGAAGCGGTCGACGAACCGGTGCAGGTGCGCATCGTGATGGAAGGACTTGCGGCGCGTGGACCGTTCAAGACGAAGAGCGGGACGTTGCAATGGAACAACGATTACGATCGTTGGCCCGCCAAGGCAGCCATGGCACCGCGTCGGGATTTCGAACATGCGATAGGTAACGAACTGAAAGCGGACAACGAGATCCGCCCCTTCTCCGTGGTCGTCGTCTCGCCGAATGGCCAGCCGGTGTCGGGCCGGTTGAAGCTGGAGTACGACGCGTCGCAGCTGCGAGTGTGGCGCGTTGAGGGGTCGCAGTTTGTGGTGGTGCAGTCGGGTTCGCCGTTACTTCCTACCACGGCGGAGAAAATTCACAGCTTTGATTTTTGGGTCGAAGCGATGAAGGTCAGCAACAATCCGTTCGATGCTCGGTTGCTTGCGTCGTTTGTGCCGGCGACACAAGGCTACAGCCAAGGGATCGATTCGGCGGAGTTCACGCTGGTGGATGTGAATTTGCAGTTCGAGAAGTTGTCCGACCCTTGGCAAGAGGATCGAACCGGTGGACTCCTGCCGCACAACCGCGACCACGACGAGCAAAATGAGCGAGAGCTTCGGCTACCTGCTGCCGACGATCAGCCGCACCAAGGCAAACACCGCATTGTTCCGAATGACAATGAATTGCGGGAAGGCAAGCTGCGGATTGATCCAGCGCACATGGCAGGCACTTGGCACGTCGAAACAACGAGCGGCGTGCGTGTCTGGCGTAAGAGTGATCTTCGCGAATTGACGGCAACCGATCGACTGACCATCGACCAAGTCACGGAAATGGATCTGCTGGTAGAGGGCGTAGCTCCCAGCCTGAAGGGTCAAGGCAAAGACGAAGTCCGCGTGGTGTTTGTGCCGACGGAAACGCCGCAGATGCCGGCTGCGGACGAAGCCCGCATGACGGTACTTGGCATCGATTTGCAGGTTTATGATTTTTGGGAGATGCCGTTCACGGAGCAGCAGGAGGAACTCGTTGACGGGATTCTTCCCGCGGCGGAACCGGGGCAGAGCGGCTATCAACTGAAAACTGTCGTGTTGGTTTCGGGGCCTGCGGGAACAAAAGGGCGTTTGTGGATCGAGCTCGTTGGCGCAGATCCGGAAAAACCGTACGTCAAATTCGTGAATGCGCTGCCCATTCCCGGCACGACTCCCGAGACAGCGATGGAATTGGTGCTTCATCAGCCGACGGTCAAGTTGACGTTTTGGACCGAAGCCACGTCCTGGGCGACGAAGGCCAATCGCGAGACGAAGTTGGTCGCGCATTTCGAACCGTTCAGTCCGCAGTACGGAGCGGGAGACAGCGGAACACTTCCCGGGAGTGGCGGCCCATCGAACGGAAGCGACGCAGGCGGCGGTTCTGCCTCCAGCAGTTCCGGACCCGGTGCGAAACAAGGCCAGCGGCAGGGGATCGAAGACTCAGTACGCCTGCGAGTCATGAACTTCGATGTTCGGGTCGACGATCTGGATCGCAAGGAAGAGATGTTGCCCGGTGCGTTTGTGCGACTGAACAACGATTTCTCAAAGAATCTGGTGGATCCGGAGGGGCGTCCCGTGCGCGACGATCAACCGGTTTACCGCAGCAAGACATTCGATCCCTTAGCGGATCAAGAGATGCTTCGCGGCGATATATCGTGGGATCGCGATCTGATTTTCAGTCCGCAACTTACGTACTCTTATTCGGCGGGGCTGGGGGTGTGGGATGCGCGCCAGCAATCGTTCATTGCAAACGAGCAGGTGACGGTTGCGTCAGCCAATGAGCCGCGTTTTCTGGTCGAGGGCTGGGGGAAATCGCGTGCGGCCCGCGATGCGCGCCTGACGGTACGTTTCGATCCCCCAACCGAATCGCCGTTTCGAAAGCTCTCGCCGATCGAAGACTCGGCAGCCGTCACGGTACTCGATCTGGCGCTGGTCGCGGATGGTAATAACGACGGCAAGTTAAATCGATATGATCGCGACGATCAACAATTGCTGTTCTGGTACAACAGCGACCGCGAGGGACTCGACGCGACGGATGGCGTCGAGACCGATGTAGAGAGCACGGTGGCCGATTCGTCCGATCAGATCATCGATTCGAAGCGAGATCTGGAGGATTTCGCGGCGATGAATCTGGAAATCGATCCCTTACTGGCCGAAAAAGGCACACGAATCACGGCTGCCCATTCGCTTTCACTGCAGCGTGCGGATGGCGATGCAGGCGATGATGTGAAGCTGCAATTCTATAGTGATTTCGATAACGAAACGGGGGAGAGCCGACGTCACGTCGAAGATGCGGTCAGGGCGGACGATCGGCTGCAAAGCGATGCGTTTCGCCGGATGATGTTTCAGGTCGGTACGGATCAAGGTGGTGCGAACTGGACATCGTTGTCGCGCGCAAAACCCGGCACGAATGCCATGCTATTCGAAGCTTCGCGAATCCATTTCAGCGACAACGCGTCGAATAAAATGTCGCTGCAATTCCGTACCACCCTGGACTACCCGAGCGGCCATGTGCGAACGTTGAAGTCAACGTTCGATCTATCGCTCAAGGCAATCCGTCAGTTCTATGACTCCTATCAAGTGCAGTTCCGGGATGCCGCCGGACGTGATATGAGGTGGAACACCGGCGGTCCCTCGTTTTCGCAGTGGGCCAAGACGGGACAGCAGACCGTTCACGGCAGCCCCGCATTTCGTGCCGAGGATTATCTGCTCTTTGTCCACGGTTGGAACATGAGTGAGTTTGACAAGCGGGCGTTTGCGGAGACGGCATTCAAACGCCTTTACTGGCAAGGTTACCACGGTTCGGTCGGTATGCTGAACTGGCCCACGTTTCGCGACGTTAGCGGCGGCCTGCCGCTTCCGGGCGGGATGGATGCGATGTCCGTTTTTCTCTCGACCTATGGTGCCAGCGAATATGTTGCGTATCGATCCGCGCTAGCGCTGATTGGAATCGTGGATGACATCCAGAAGACGAACCCTCGCGTTAGCGTCCTGGCACACAGCATGGGCAACGTATTGGTCAGCGAGTCGATGCGGCTGTGGCAGCTTGCGTATCCGCAACGCGTCATGTTCGAGAACTATTTGTCCAGCCAATCGCCGGTCCCGTCCGGCGCTTACGGGGATCGAGCCTACACGCTGCCGGAGATCGTCAACCCGATCGATTATTTCCAGGACTTTCCGGGATTCATGCGGCTGTACGAACCGGAGAATCGCACGCACGCGTATTTTTCGGGAACGGGAGCGAGTGCGAAGGCGTGGTTGAACATCTACAACCCCGGCGACTATGCACTCGGCTACTGGTACTTGCACAATTCGCTCGGAAAGCACGCGGGCCTAGCGAACGTCACGAATTTGTTCTGGCCGTACCGCTACGATGATGCCGATCCGCCGGTCACGTCGTCCTGGTATCGAAATTGGCAACCCCAGCGCATCGACGCCACGGGCATTAGCACGCCGCTGCAAGTCGCTCCGCCGAAGACCAACGAGATAGGGACCGGTGCCGACGCATATGAGGCGCTGGCGTTCGTCGCGGTTTCCGACACGATGCCGGCAGGGAAAGTGCCTCTGACGACACCGGCGGGGATCCCCTGGACGAATGTGGACGTGGCAACGATGGGGTACAACTCGCGCCTGCCGGGCATCAAGGGGCGCGCGAACCATTCGTTCCAATTCCATTACGACGTGTTTGCCACCGCAGGGTATTGGAAGACCATTCGAAAGCAGATCAGCAACGGATCGAATGGCTGACGGTGAACAGGACTTCGGGGCCGAGGTAATCGGTTAGCCTGCGCCAACGCCCCGATCGAAAGCGTCTTGGTCGCGAAGGTAAACAGCCAGTGTCGACTCGAATAACTCGGACGAAATTTTCCATTCGGGGTTTTCGTCGGTGTGAGCGTTGCAGTGATTGACCAGCAACCGGTAGAGAAAACGAAACAGATGTCGCGGAGTGCGCAGCGATCGCAGGGCCTCCATCAACCGTGGAGTGGAGACCGACTGATCGAGGAATCCGTGAAGCGAAGGCGAGCGGTCTTCCGCGGCACAGGCCTGCAAGCGGGCCGAAGCCACGTCATAAAGGCCCTCCGCAGTCCACTCGAATCGCGGGATCATGTTCTGTTTGTCGAGCCGGGCCCGCTGGTAGAAATCCCGTTCTTCACGTTCGATAAAACGCGTCAATTCGATCGGCAGCATCATTTTGATGCCCAGTCCCGGGTGCTTGAGGAACTTGTTGTCCAGCATTGGCCAGAGCAGCGCTTTCATGAACTCCGCGGCGCCATTAATCAGATGCGGTTCATCGACGCGGTCGACCAGCACGATCATGCCGGAGTACCCGAACGATTGCAGCAGGCCCTGCAGCTTGAGCAGCATCTCGTATCGCGCGTCGGTGCTATCTTTGTTAGGCAAGGGCTGCGAAGAAATCTCGGCGGCAGTGAAACGCATCAGCACCTGCCGCAGAGGTTTGGTTTCGCGTACCCCGACGCGCATGTGGTGCAGAATGCCTCGCGCGAGCCGCCAGCAACGGACAACCCTCCAAAGCCACGGCAACCATGCGGCGCCTGCGATCGCCAGCCAAATCCAGAGCGGATCCAGCCGCGTTGCCGCGCCCTGTGCGAACAGGACTCCGGTTAGCAGGACGATGGCGAGCGACACGCCGCACCCCAGCGCGAAACTGCGTGATGCCGCCCAAGTGCGAAAACCAAGACGCCGTCGCAGTTGGTTCCAACGAGACTTAAACGATTCGGCCGTGGATTGGTCGTAACACGCAGCGAGCAGCAACAAGTCGCGAGACTGATTTCGATCCAAGTCGGCGATGTCTCGAAGGTCCAGGTCCGCATCGACACAAGCGCTCGGTTGCTTGATCTCGAGGATCCGATCGACGATGCCGGTAACCGCCAGCGATAGGATCGCGTCCATATGGTCCCAAAGCTTCCACTCGCCCAGCACCTTATCGGGACGTCGACGGCGAGCACTCAACTTGTCGCGAAAATGGTCCAGAAACGGATTGAAGTCGTCGTAATGAATGACAAACACCCGCTTGCGTGGATTCTTGCCGTTGAATTCGCGCAGGTGTCGAGCGATCTGCAGTCGCATCGCTGTCTTACCCGACCCGCGCTCGCCAAACACAACGGAGGTGGCCGGCTCGCGAGGATCCCCATACACCTTGTCCCAACTCGGATGATACGTGCTGGCGATGCAGTAATCCTTGAAGACCGGATCGGTCTGGGCGTCCTCCTCCGCGAAGGGATTGCGGACGATACCGTGGTGTTCCAAAAACTGCTGGATCTTCATGGTCGATCACTTTCCGTCGGTCGCAGGCCACCAAGTCATGAGGGTAGTTGGGGTTCTGGGAAGTTGGGTTCCCGGTTGCCGTGATCGACAGCCCAACCGTGCTTATTATAGTTGACGAAGTTTGCGGGCTTGCCCGTTGGGGGTTCGGAACGAGCGTAATGGCAAGACAAGTCCGGCTCGGTTCCGTGCACGGGAGCCTGTACTGGAGCCTGTACTGGGGCTGCGGACGGGGATGAAAAGTCATGGAATTTGCCGGTCCCGGAACAGGTCTTACCGACGTGGCGATAGCGTCGAAAATCGATTGCACGAAAGGCTTTGCGTACGCCATTCCTCTGGGATACAATGCAATCACGCTAAGGAAGGGTACGGCCAAGTCGATTGAAAAGCTCCGGAAGGGGTAGATAGACGGCCGAAACGAGATTTGTAGGAAGCCCGCGGGATGCCCGCGGGTTTTGCGATTCGTGCTTGCGATAACTTTTGAGTTTAGGTTTTGAGTTTAGCGAGGCGGAGATGCAACGCAAACGGTCGCGTCGCGGCATCGCGTCGATTGACTATACGCTGACCATCGGCGTGGTATTGCCGATGGCTGCGGTTGCGCTGTGGTTTGGGCCTCGCATTATGAAATTGGTCTATGAGTTCACGAGCGTGATCGTGGGATGGCCATTTTAAGAAGGGGCTTTTTCATGACTGATTCTCCGGACAAGCCTGCGGGTTGGTGGTCGCTGCTGAAGCGCATCCATCGTGAAGAGCGCGGCGCTGTCAGTATCGAGACGATTCTGGTTGTTGCTGCGATTGCGATTCCGGTGCTGGTTTTCATCCTGAAATTCGGCTGGCCAAGAATTCGTGATTGGTTCAACCGCGGGATGAATGACTTGGATGGCGCTTCGACCGGCGTCAAAGACGGAACCATTCAATAATTCAGCGCCGGTACATGGTCTGTTCCATCCTGTTGTTCGGCTTTTTGGCTGTTGCCGCGTACACCGATTGGCGTTGGCACCTGATATACAACAAGACAACCTATCCGGGCATGTTGGTTGCCATGGCAGCGAGTGCCCTGGGCGCGTTGCTGGAAGTGCCCGACGCAGAGGGCGTCGGATGGACATCTTGGTTAGGGTTTGTCGGTTTTCCGCAGAGTGTCATCGGACTGTTGGCAAACGGACTGCTGGTGCTCGCTT
>JBJOLO010000385.1:0-3393 GCA_046045565.1 Planctomycetota bacterium
CAGCGATTATCACGCTACCTTGCTGCACCTGTTCGGTCTCGATTATCAAAAACTCGTCTTCCAGCGTAATTTGCAAGAGGTTTCGCTCGTGGACAAACAACCCTGCAATATCATGCACTCCTTACTAGCATGAGTTGTTCCATGCCCGCTGTTTTGATCACGCCCGAAGCGATGCTTCACAAGCCGGCTCCGGACAACGCGATTTTCCAAATGGACGGCGTGGTCCTCAGCCCGCATATCGGTGGCGAAGATACCGTCTCGTCAAGTAACATGGGCTGCGAACTGCGTTATCCGGCTTGATCGCGGCGAATAGCCGACCGGCGCCGTCATCAACCAGGAACTGCAATCCGGCTGGGAATGGTAGACTGGGAAACCAATCGAATCGTCGCGCACAATGCGCATGTCGGTTGGCCTGCAGCGACAACTCGTGGATTCCATCTTTCGTTCGATCGCATATTCGGAAACCGATGCAAGGAGCGCACCGCTGATGAACCCGACATCCGACGCCAGTGCACAGAATCCACTTCGCAACCTGGACGAGTGGGATGACGATGTTCGCCGCCGCTACGCTACCGAAAAGACCGATAAGAAATCGGATGCGTTTCGCGACTACGGGAAAGGCGTGCGCCCCGCCGTTCGCGAATTTTATCGACTCAATCACACTCACCAAACCGTCGATTTCGTAAAGTCCGCTCACGAAAAATACCTACCGCTCCGCTCCCGGAGAATGGGCATCTGGGAGGCGATGGATTACTTGAACAAGCTGGTGGACGATAGCGATCCTGATATCGAGCTGCCCCAGATCGCGCATGCCATTCAAACTGCGGAAGCGATTCGCGCGGATAGGCACCCGGCGTGGTTTGTTGTCACGGGACTTATCCACGACATGGGGAAGGTGCTCTGTCTGCTCGGCGAACCCCAATGGGCTGTCACGGGCGACACCTTTCCGGTCGGCTGCAAGTACTCTGAGAAAATCGTGTTTCACGAATTCTTCCGCGACAATCCTGATTGGCAAGTCCCGGAGTACCAAACCGCCTGCGGTATCTACGAGCAAGGCTGTGGACTCGATAACGTCCTCATGTCCTGGGGACACGATGAGTATCTGTATCACGTGGTGAAGGACTATTTGCCGCTCGAAGCCCAATACATGATCCGGTACCACTCGTTTTATCCGGGGCACCGCGAGCGGGAGTACGAGCACCTGATGAACGACCAGGACCGCGAAATGTTTCGCTGGGTACGAAAGTTCAATCCGTACGATCTCTACACCAAGACCGACACACCGCCGGATGTCGAAGGCCTGCTTCCGTATTACCGGGATTTGGTTGCCGAGTTCTTCCCGGCGACGATTGCCTGGTAATGGCGGGCGGCGTTTTCACCGTCCGATCAGGTAACGATGCGGGTCCACTTCCTCGCGTAGCACCCGCAACTGCTCATCGGTCGGCGATGGCGTGATGCCGAGTGGATCGGCAACGAGCAGTTCGAAGCCCGTATTCTTTTGGACTTCGTCGACGGTGACGCCCTCGTGAATGGACTCCAGCCGCATGCGCTTGCTGACCGGATCAAATCCCAAGACAGCCAGGCTGGTAATCACTTTGTAGGGTCCGGTATTCGCGGGCAGTCCTGCCGCCTCGCGAGCACCGGGTCCATCGAGGTACCCGGGAGTCGTCACGAAGTCCACCTTCGGAACAAAACGTCGCCGATCGTGCGGTGTGATCACCAGCACACGCCAGCAGAACGACCCCAAGTCGTTTGCACCGCCACTGCCGGGCAACCGCACTTTCGGATGCGAATAGTCCTGGCCGATCTGCGTCGAATTCAGATTGCCATACATGTCGATTTGGGCGCCACCGAGAAAGGTGTAATCAACCATGCCACGCTGGCAGGTTTCCATGATGTCCGACATGCTGGTGGCCATCAGTCCGCGGTAGAACGTCCGCGAATCGCCCACACTGATCGGCATCCGGGGCAGCAAGGGTCCCACCCCGCCCGCTTCGAACATCAGCGTCAAGTTGGGTGCCGTGGTCTTCTGGGCGAGCATCGCTGCAGCACAAGGCGCCCCGGTGCCGACGACCACCAACGCACCGTCCTCGAGAAACCGTGAGGCAGCGCAAATCATCAGTTCCGTTGCATTGTACGGTCGATTTGCAGCCGCCTTTTCGCTCATCACTACTTTTCCAATCCGGTCCACCGCTCGAACCGCAGCCGTCTCGAAGCCTGATCTCGCGTCATCGCATCCGTTGCACAGAACCACTCCGTGATACGATAATGATCCCTGGTCTGGAAGCTACGGTATCAAGACGATGCAAACGCTGCAATCATGTCACGTTCCTCCCCGCCGTAATCGACTCGCCGCGTCGTTCATGCTTTTGGCCGCGCTGATCGTTCCGACCTCGGGAGTTGGCGGCGACGAAACGGCCGCGTTTTCCGACGAGGATCTTCACTTTTTCGAGAAGCGCGTCCGACCGATCTTGGTCGAACGTTGCTTTGAATGCCATTCCGGCGAATCGCAAAAGACAAAAGGCGGATTGCGACTGGACCGCCGCGACGAGATTCTGCGCGGTGGCGATTCGGGGCCCGCAGCCCTTCCCGGCAAATCCGATGACAGCCCGTTGATCCGCGTGCTTCGCCATGATGGCGACATTCAGATGCCGCCCAATGGAAAAATACCCGACCATGAAATTGCGATTCTGGCTGAGTGGGTTCAAAAGCGATTGCCCTTTCCTCCCAGCCAAGATCAATCTGCACCGGACAAATCTGTTTCAAAAAACATCAACTGGGAAGCGCGCCAATCACACTGGGCCTTTCAGCCACTGCGATCGGAGGAGCCTTCACCGATTCAAGCACCGCTATCCGCTTGGGTCGAAAGTCGGCTTGATGCCTGGGTAAGCCGTGAATGGACCAAGCACAATGTATCAACAGCGGGACACGCCAATCGCAGAACCATCCTCCGGCGCGTCGGCCTCGACGTCACCGGATTGGCTCCTTCGTACGACGAATTCAACGACTTCGAATCCGATACCTTGCCCGACGCTTACGATCGAATGGTCGATCGGCAACTGGCATCCGTCCATCACGGGGAACGGTGGGGACGCTACTGGCTCGATCTCGCTCGCTACTGCGACTCACCTGAATCCTGGCGGGAATCCAATGCAAAAGCATGGCTCTATCGAGACTGGGTGGTGGATGCCCTCAATCGCGACCTGCCATTCGACTCGTTCGTGCGACAACAGTTCGCCGCCGACTTGGAACCCAACGCAGATCCTCGCGATAACGCAGCTCTGGGGTTCCTGGGTCTCAGCCCAAGTTATTGGAAAGAGCTGAAACTCGATCAGTTGGTCATTAAGCAAGTCGTTGCCGAGGAATGGGAGGAGCGGATCGAGGCGATTGGGG
>JBJOLO010000403.1:0-7553 GCA_046045565.1 Planctomycetota bacterium
GCGGTGACCCGCGTGCTGCAAGCGGCCACCCCCGCACTTGCCCGACCACTTCAGCCCAAGAGTGAAAAAGCCATCGCATCGTTGAAGAAGCGATTAACCGAAGCAGGCATGCGATCCGATACCGCACCGCACGTATTTCTCGGTTTAAAAATCTGCTCGCTCGCGGTCGGAGCACTGCTGGGCGGCGGCTTCGTTATTTTCAAGGGCAGCTACGACATGACGGCATTGATCCGCGTCCTTGCCGCCGCCGGCGTCGCATTTTACATTCCGGAAGTCATCTTGAGCTTCATGGCGAAACAACGCAAAGAACAGATTTTTCTCGGCCTTCCCGATGCGCTCGACTTGATGGTCGTCTGCGTCGAAGCCGGCCTCGGTCTCGATCAGGCCATGCGCAAGGTCTCGGAAGAAATGAAAAAATCGTATCCGGAAATCGCCGAAGAATTCGGCCTGTGCAACCTGCATTTGCAGATGGGTAAAACCCGCACGGCTGTTTTGCAAGACCTTGGCAACCGCAGCGGCGTCGAAGAACTGCGAACCCTCGCCTCGATTTTGATTCAAACTGACAAACTCGGTTCCAGCGTCGCACAAGCACTCCGCGTGCAAAGCGACTCGATGCGAACGCGACGCAAACAGATCGCCGAGGAAAAAGCGGCCAAGACCGCGGTGAAGCTGATCTTCCCGTTGGTGATCTTCATCTTCCCGGGCATTTTCGTGGTGCTCGTCGGCCCCGCCGCCGTCACCATGGTCAAGGAAATGTTCCCTGTGATGGGCAGCTAACGCCCCGCCGCATGTCACATCGCACACGGCAAGGCGTCGGTCGTTACTTGCCGCTGACGATCTGTACGCGAGCAGTCGAGCCCGCCACATCAATCAACTCGACACGCAACGGCTCTTTCCGGGAGTCCTGATCCACGGACATCGTCAGCGTGTGCGTACCCGCCTCCAGTTTCGCAACCACGTCGGTGATGACCGGCGTCGGCTTGCAGTCGATCCACAACGCCACGCCCTTCGGCGAATCAAATCGAAATCCGACCTCGCCTGCAGTCGATACGTCCACCTGAAAACGCAGAAATGTCGTCTTGGGATGGCTGGGATGCACAACGAAACTTGGCAAATCCCCCGGCGGCAAGCCGCCACCCACCTCGCTGTACACCGACTGCCAGACAAATTCGGGCTTGTCCGTCGCCGCCGTATCGTAACTCGTACGATTCAAGATCTGATGCGACTCCTTCGAGAACACTAAGCTCTGCCAGCGCCGTACCACGCGTGCCTGCCCGACGCTGAAAGGTCCCACTTTGCCCAATTCCGACAGGAAACGAACGAGGTCGACCAGTTCACCGCGCGTCAAGGCATCGACCGCGCCCTCCGGCATCAACGACCGGCCTTCCTTACGCTCCTCAATCACATCAGCCGGAATGACCCGCGCCTGATCGTCCGCATCACGCAACACCAACTCCGTTTTGCTTTCGCGAATGGGGATGCCGGTCATCACCTTGCCGTCGTCGGTCTGCACCACCACCGAATGATAATTCTCTTTCACCTTCTTATTCGGATCGATCAGCGAATCGACCAGATAATCCACGGGCGCACTCGCGCCGATGCTTAACAAGTCGGGTCCGACTCGCCCCCCTGCTCCGCCAATGGCGTGGCACTTTTGGCACTGCAATTGCGCCCGTCGGTAGATCGCTTCCCCCCGGTGCGGGTCGCCTTTGGCACTCACTTCCTTCACGAACCCATCAACCTGTTCCGGCGTCATCTTCCAACCGCCGACCGACAGACCGCCCACCTTCTGGATCGCCGCCAACAATTCCGGGGACTGCACTGGCGACGCTTGCACAGATCGCAACACCAGCTTCGCTACATCAGGCGTCAATTTGCGACCCTCGAGTGCCGCGGTCAGCGAGGCCACACCGTTTCGAGCCTGCAGGATCGGCGTGAGCAGCGCACCAATCTGTTCGCTCGTCGACAATTCTGCCAGCAAATCGATCGCCAACTTGGCTGCTGCAGCGCTATTGATCTTCGCCAGTGCCTGCACGGCCGCGATTCGCGACGGCTTTCCGGAGCCTGCCAACGTCTCGAGCAGTTTCGCATTTTCGTTCCCACCGAGATCGCCGAGTGCCTCGAGCGCGGCAATACGAGCCGCGTCCACCGCGTTAACATCTTGAGCCCGCGTCACGAGCGCAGTCCGCAGAGGCTCCACTTTCCACGCACCGATTGCCCGCGCCGCAGCCGCTTGCAACCGAGGCTCTTCCGCATTCAATAAGCCATCGAGCCGCCCCAGATCGGCATTCGGCTTCAGCTTCCTGCGCTGCGACGTCTCCACCAGAGATCCCAGCAACGCCGCCCGCGTGGTCGACGGCAACGGCGATTGCGAATCGCTCACCATGCCGAACACGGCCCCCAATTCCTCGGCACCGCCCAACGAAGCAACCAAGGTCAGCACGCCGTCCGACCGCTCCGCCGGAATCTTGTTACTGCGTATCAACGCTAACAGCGGCTGCACCACCCCGGGCGACTCGACCGCCTTGAGCGCGAAGGTCAGATGCTCGACGTTGCCCCCGAAATCCAGCCGCCCCTCCCGCACCGCCGGCAACCAGATCGGCTCCAAGTCTCGCATCGCCTGCCATAGCGCAAAATCAAGAAAGCGATCCATCGGCTTGTCGAGCACCGTCAGGGCAATCGCGGCCGGATTGTTTTCCAATTCCGTCCCCAACCCGGTTAAGTAACGCGGCGCAATCGCCAAAGCTCGAACCGCCTCCAATCGCACTCGCGGATGCGCATCGGCCACGGCCGATCGCAGCAACGATAACGCGTCCGGCACTTTGCCCGGTCGCGACATCCACTCCGCTAATACACGCACCCCCGCGGCGCGTGCCCGCGGATCGCTCGACTTCAACACTTGCGAGAGCAACTCCGGATGCACACGGTCGATCGCCTGCAAAGCCCAAAGTGCCTCCAGCTTATGATGCTCGACGTCCGAATCGGCCGCGTCCTGTCCCGCTAGCCACGGCTCCACCGCAGAAACAACCTCATCGGCATTCCGCTCCTTCATCGCCAGCTTCGCATGCAATCGCGTCCACGACTCGGGCGACTTCAGCAATTCCAAGAGTTCCTTCGGGGAACTGTTGGCGAAATCAGCCGGTTTCAACGCGGGACGCCCCTTGGCACTCACACGCCAGATCCGGCCATGCACGTGGTCGCGACGTGGATCCCGAAAGTCGACTTCGCCGTGCTGGATGATCGGGTTGTACCAATCCGCAATGTAGATCGCCCCGTCGGGCCCCATCTTCACATCGATCGGACGAAATGCCGGATGCGTCGACTTGATGACCTCCACCTCCTGCCGCGATGCGTATCCCGAACCGTCCTCCGTCACCACAAAGCGGCACACTCGGTGCGCACGAAAATCGTTCGTAATCATGCTGCCCGACCAATCGTCCGGAAGATGCCGGCCGCTCAAAATCTCCAGACCGCAATGCTTGGGACTGCCCGGATTCAAACCGCTGAGAATCCGCTTCGCACCAACCGCCGTAAAAAATACCGAGCCCGGAAACACGTAATTAATCCCCTCACCGTACGCCCCATCCGTTGCGAACGATTGGCCCCAATGATCGAAGTGCAGCCCCCAGCTGTTCACAAACCCGTAGCAGTGCACATCCAGTTCCATCGTCTCCGGACGGAACCGCCAGATACCGCCGCCATTGAGTCGCTTCACACCGTAAGGCGTCTCGACATGACTGTGAATGTAAATCGATTGGTTCATGTACAAACAACCGTCATGCCCCCACCTCAGCGAGTGCAGCAAATGGTGCGTATCCTCGGTGCCAAACCCGGAAAGCACCACACGTTTTTGATCGGCTTTTCCATCGCCGTCGGTGTCGCTTAGGTGAATCAGATCGGTACTGTTCGCGACGTAAACTCCTCCGTCGCCCGGCACGACGCCCGTGGGAATCAACAATCCGTCCGCAAACACGGTAGTCTTGTCCGCGCGCCCATCGTGGTCGGTATCCTCCAAGACCAGAATCTTATCGTGCGATTCCTCACCCGGCTTGATGTGCGGATAGACTTCGCTGCTCGCAATCCACAACCGGCCACGCTCATCGAAATTCATGTGAATCGGCTTGGCCATCATCGGATCGCCCGCCCACAAACTCACTTCGAACCCCTCGGGCACAATGAAGGTTTTGCGTTCGATCTCCGGATCGGGATCCGGAATCTCTTTGAGATCGCGTTGCGCAAACGCCTGCCCCGCCATCGCCAAAACGATTGAAGTCCAAGCCATTGCAAAACCGAACGCGAATCGACCACGCGAAAAACAACGATTGCAACCCAGCCGTGCCATGTCCAATTGCTTTCTTGAGATACGAAGAAAAAGGAACGTGTCGTTCATCCGCAGCATCCCCGTTAGGAACCGATTTTCCAAACGAGGATTCACTCCCGAACAAGCTCGCACTGCTGAGCGCGAGGCACCCGCAGCTCGGCGATTTTCTTTTCGCACGCCGCGACCAGCGGATCGAACTGGGGAATCTCGACCGCATTATTGCCCTGCTCATGCTTGCGGAAAAGAAACAGATACGTTTCATTTTGCGGACGGTGTCGGTGGAAGTAGAGCTGATTCTTTTCGTGGATTACTTGGCGAAGTTCCTGCCACTGCGTTATCGATTTTGCATTCGTGTACGCGACACCCTCCGGCCGCGCCCACGCTTCCGCCGGCTGATACTCCGAGGCCGGCTGACCGTCGATGCGCAACTGATACTTGCCCGCCGCCAACCCGGTCACTCGCAATCGCGATTCGATGAGCTTCGCGACATCGGCCGGTGCCTCGTGGCGGTGCGTCCCCTCGCGCAGCTGCAGCGGATAGCCCAGTCGCCGCTCCGTCAGCGCAAACGACACGCCCGTGTTGGATGATTTGACGTCTCGTACCCCGACAGAATCCGACGACATTTTTGCGGCATCAATCGACGGCGGATCGACTGGCATGCCAACTCCCATTCGCTGTGCGATGAGCGGAGCCAATACCCACTGACCATACTCCGTGAGATGCAGCCCTTCGCGCGTGAGCCGCTGCGGCCGGATCGGCTCGGCACCGACCAGCGTCTCCAACGTAATGAATGGCAAACCGCGTTCGCGACAGACCGCTTCGATCGCCTGATTGTATTGATATAAGTTCGCGTTGTAGGCGGTCGGATCGGGCAGCCTCGGACCCGCCGCTTCCCGACGATGTCCGGCCACCAGCGCCAGCCGAGCTTGCGTTGGCCCCAGCGTATCGAGCAATCGCTTCAAGCCCGCATGAAACGTTTCCAAGCCACCCGCCCCGGCGTTGGCCTCATTGGTTCCATACGCGATCAGGATCACCGTTGGCTTGGCTTCCGTCACGTCCTTCACGAGCCGGGCAAAGCCGTCGTTCTGCGAACCGAACACCGCCCGCGAATCACCCCATACCGTATCGGCGCTCCAACCAAGATTGCGGAACGTCACATGGCGATCGGGGAACGCCGTGGTCAACAACGTTTCGAGATAATCGTGCCACTGCAAACGCTCGACGAACGTCCCGCCTAGCAACACCACGCGATCTCCATCGCGGAATTCCAGCGACGGTCGTTCCTCGGCGCGAAGCATCCTGCTACCGGCTGCCAGGATCAGAAGCCCGAACCCGAGCATCCGCAACCCGCGTGATCGCCATGCAGGCATCTTCCAACGGGCGATTGCCGATTGTCGATTTCGCAGGTGCATCCGGCGACTCCTTCTGATGAAAACCTTCTTGATGGTTTTAAATCATTTTGGAGCCTAATCCATAACCTTGCGATTGGGGAAGCCTGGGCTGGCAAAAAGGCTGGCAAAAAGCTGGAGCGTTTTTTGACGGTCGCGACTCGCGGCACCGGGCGCGCACCGACGCGGGTCCAGACGGGCATGTGCGTCGGAGGCGTCGGAGGCGTCGGAGGCGAGGCCTTGAAAGGCCTCGCTACGATCGGGCTGTCGCTACGCGACAAACGGTGGTGCGGTGAGCGAACGGGGGGGGAGTTAGCGCGGGGCGTGCCGACATTGCCCCTATGGCAAGCATGGTGATACTCCGCGATTCGTCGCGTAGCGACGACTGATTGTAGACGGGTCTTTCAAGGCCCGGCGGTAGCGCGCGGGCGCGCCGACGCAGCGCAGACGCTTCAGACCGCCCGTTGCTCGCAGGCCACTAATCTGCAGCCTGTTCTACACGAAGTTTTCCCAATCCCTTGCCAATGCGAATCGCGTGGCCATAGAATTTGACGTAGCAGAACAACTGATCTGCTAAACCAACACCGCGTGCCCGCATCGTTTATTCAAGGAGGGACAAATGGTCACGTTGATCCGAGGTGCTCAAGCCGGAGCATCACCGACTCGAAGCGCACTGCTGCGCAAGATTGTGATAGGGGCATGCCTATTCGCCGCGAGCTTACTAAGTGTCTCGTCGGCATCTGCTCACCCCCGCGCTGCCTGGGGATACGGAAGGCCGGCCTACGCGGTGACTGCGCGACCGAATTACTTCGGCTATTCGGGTCGCACCGCGTTCGGTGTGTACCCGGGCCTTGGCTATGGCGGCGTGTATGCAACGGCGAATCCGTATCGAGCCACGTACTATCGGTACGCACCGCGTTACTACGCGCCGAACTATTACCCGCTTGGATTTCGCTTGGCGTACGGACTCGATCCCAGCTACGCGACCTACGGTTACCGGGGAATTGGATACACGAGCCTTGGCTATCAGAGCCCTATTTATCCGGGCCCAGTCTATTCGAACATAGGCTACTCGGTTGGCTACGGCGTGCCGGTGACGGTAATGTATCGCGGCCGGCGCTGTTGCGGCGTCTGCTTCTAGTGCTCGTTGAGCCCCAGATTTGCGACAACCACATCGCCGCCGGTCGACATCTTACGCAACTTGGCGGCGATGACGGCCTTTTCGGAGGCGCTCGCCTTGGCGGCGCGACGCTTCAGAACCAGGTATTTCTTCCGTCGCGTGCGGCGACGTCGAATTTCTTTGTGACGCTCGTGAATCCCACCCATCGATAACCTCACTGTGACTGATTCGCACCTGCGGCTAATCCAACGCACACCGCGTTGATTCGTCTCCCAGGACCCCCGAGGGGCCCCGCAGCAACTTTCGCGATTCCGCGAAACAACTCTTGTAGCATTCACACCTTAGACCGTCAACCGCGGCCTCCTCGGCACGCCCTTCGTGCCGTGGCGGTCGACTGCGTCCCCGACATGCCATGCACGATCGAGTGACTGCCCAAGACGGCTCCCCCGTCGCCTCGTCGATCCACCAGAAAGCAGCCGTGTCAAAGAAAAGACTTTCGGCTAGAATCATGGCGTTCAAAGAGCCAGGCACAATCCAGCGATACCGCCTACCGCTTGGTATTGTTGAATGCTTGGAACAGAACGGAGAGGTGGCAGAGCGGTTGAATGCACCGGTCTTGAAAACCGGCAGTGGGGAAACCCACTCGTGGGTTCGAATCCCACCCATCGATAACCTCACTGTGACTGATTCGCACCTGCGGCTAATCCAACGCACACCGCGTTGA
>JBJOLO010000461.1:0-4776 GCA_046045565.1 Planctomycetota bacterium
GGATCCAAAATGTGCGGGTTGCCATGTTCGCATCGATCCGTACGGCATGACGATGGAACGCTTCGACGCCATTGGCCGACTGCGGCCCGTCAGCGAGCTGAAGCCGGGTGACACCAAAGGAACGCTTCGAGACGGCACCGAGATCGAGGACATCGCGGGCCTGCGAAACTACTTCGGCGAAACGCGCCGCGACGACTTGTTGCGCACGCTCGCCCGCAAACTGACCGGTTACGCACTGGGCCGCTCGGTGATGATGTCCGACCGCAAGTTGGTGGACGAAGTGACCAGTGCCATGACCAGCGGTGGTCGCTGGTCGGATGCCCTGCTCGTCCTCGTTCGCAGCGAGCAGTTTCGATGTATTCGACCGGCGGTCGAGACCGCTTCCACCCGATAACGAACTACCGGCACAAGGAATTTCCCGATGTTCACGAAATCCGATCCCTTCTCGCGACGCATCCTCCTCCGCGGGCTCGGTATCTCCATGGCACTGCCTTGGCTCGAGTCGTTGTCGTTCGCTGCTGGCGAGAAAACCAAGGCGGCTGATCAGCCGCCAACCCGTACGCTCGTCACCTTCACCGGAATGGGCTTTCACTCGCAACACTGGTGGGCAAAAGGCGAAGGCGCCGGCATGGAACTCGGCCCATGCCTCAAGCCGCTGGAACCCTGGAAGGAGCGGTTGGTCTTCCTACGCGGCCTGTGGAACGAACAAGCCAACAACGGTGTCATCCACTGCATGCAAACGGGGAATATGCTCAGCGGGGCGCCCATGTCCAAGACTGAAGTTCGCACGGGCGTCAGTTTCGATCAACTGATGGCCCAGCGGATCGGCGATCGGACAAAAATTCCTTCGCTGGTGCTAGGCTGCGAAGGACCGATTCCAGGTCTCCAGGACGGGCACCCCTTGCTGTATAGCTCGCACATTTCCTGGAGCACGGCGGTGTCGCCGACTTGGACCGAGACGCGTCCGGCGCTGGCGTTCGACCAGCTTTTCCGTACCGATCGAAATCGTGGCGACCGCCGCGTGGTCGATGCCGTACTCGAGGACGCGCGGTCCCTGCGCCAGCGACTCTCCCTCGCCGATCGGCAGCGGTTCGAGGAGTATCTCGGCAGCGTCCACGAAATCGAAGGCCGCATCAAACGAGCCGACAAGGAGCGCGATGCCAACGGTTGGCAGCCGACCCTGACCGCCCCCGACCGTCCACGGCCAGCCGACGGGATTCCCGCAGACATCCCGGAATACTGGAAGCTGATGAACGATATCTTGCTGCTCGCATTTCGCACCGACACGACCCGAATTGCGACCCTCAAGTACTGCAACGACGGTTCCGCCGAAACGCACACGCACTGCGGCGCCAAGGATCAGCATCATCAGATGGCCCACACCCAGCCACCTGAACTCATCCCGCTCAACCAATTCTTCATGTCCCAACTGGCCTACCTCTGCGAGCGAATGGCCGAGGTCAAGGAAGGAGATCGCACGCTGCTCGACAACACGTCGATCATGCACTGCTCCAGCATGCTGCACGGCAACCACGATGCGAATCAGTTGCCGATCATCCTGCTGGGCGGCGGAGGGGGCAAACTCCGAGGCGGCCGCGTACTCGATTACCTGAACGCGCCGAACCGCCGCATGTGCAGCCTGTTCCTAAGCCTCATGGACTGGGGCGGACTGGAACTCGACCGCTTCGGCGACTCCCAGGAACGGCTGGCCGGCATCTGATCCGCCTGCGATTCGCACCGGACTCGCTTCGGCTTGACATCGTCATGCTGCACATCGCGAGGCGCCCCGGCGCTGTCGTTTGCGGACGGAGTTGGAAAAACGAACAACGCCTCGAGTTGCTCGATCATTCCTCACCGCTCAGCGTTCGATCGGAGGCCGAGGCGTGGATAGCCGGCCATTGCAAGACGAATCGACTGCCGACGTTCGGTGTGCTTTCTACCAGAATGTCGCCGCCATGCTCGCGCAGGATTTTCTGACTGACAGGCAGCCCTAATCCGGTTCCGCGACTTCCCTTTCGCGACTCAAATACAGAAAAAATCTTTTGAAGATCCTCGGGGAGAATGCCCTCTCCGTTGTCCGCGACAATCACCCGCATCGCAGCCGCCGCTGAATCAAACTCCGTGCGAACGGTCACACAGGCATCAGGCCGTTTCTCGCACGCGTCAATCGCATTCGTGACGACATTAAGCAATGCGCGGTGCATGGCGTCCGGGTCGAACGCGAGTTCAGGCATCGACGGATCGGGTTGGTACTGCAAGGCCACCTGCGCTTCGGCTGCCCGCACCTGCATCAGCTCCACGATGTCCGAAGCGACCTCGTTGATGTCTCCGGGGATCATCTCCGGCTGACGTTCCTTGCTGAACGTCAACATGTCCATGACGAGGTTCGAGATTTTTTCCTGGTTTCGCTCGACGATCCGCCAGCCTTTCCGGATCACTTCGGTCTCGTTTCCTTTCAATCCCTCCTCGATCAAATAACTGCCGCCACGGATACCTTGCAAGATGTTTTTGATGTGGTGCGAAAGCGTGGCGATCGTTTGTCCCATCGCAGCTAACCGCTCTGCTTGCACCATGGCGGAGTAGTACGAGGTGTCTTCCACAGCCAGCGCGGCCTGATGACCGATCGCGATCATGAGCTTCAAGTGCTCTTCGGTGAACTTGTTGACGATGCGTTGCACGAATCGTCCTGGAGGCGTGTACGTGTCGATGTAGATGACACCCACGATGCCGTAGCGACCTTGCATCGGTGCGCAGATCGCTTCGCGAACGCCGAACTTGACGATGCTGCCTGCCGCATCCCAGCGATCATCGTCGCGTGCGTCGCTGGTGAGCACCCCTTCCTTGTGTTGCATGACGTAGTCGAGGATCGTGCGGCTGATTTCCATTTTCTCGTTGGTCTGCACGCCTCGACGATTGCGACGCGCCTTCGGCATTAATTCGCCGGTTTCCTGATCAACCAGCATCAAGCACCCGCGGTCCGCCTCCACCCACTCAAAGATCAGCTCCAGGATCCGCTGCAGCAGTTGGTCGATGTCCAGCGTGTGGCTGACCGCCAGCGCCGTGTGATACATGATCTGCAGATTGCTGCGCGCTCGTGCCAGCCAGGGGCTTTCGCCTAACTCGGCGGGCGAAAGGATTCTGCTGCCCTCATCCTGGCTTAGCGACTTCACAATCCGCGACGGTGATTCCTGTTGCCGGTGGACAATGTCGACCTCGTCGAGCAAGGACGAGTCGATCTCTTCCATGTCCGTGAAGAGCATTAGGGTACGGCCAAGTTGCACCCGGTCGCCGCTACGCAACAAATGGCCGGAAACCTGCTCGTTGTTGACGTACGAGCCGTTCGAGCTCTGGAGGTCAACCAGCGAGTAACCGTCCTCGGTTTGACGGATCTCGGCATGATGCCGAGAGATTTCGACATCGTGGAGTTGGATCGTGTTGTTCTGGTCCCTGCCCAGCGCAACGACGCTAGTGCGAAGCTCGAATCGCTTCCCCTGGTCTCGCCCCTGAATCACGAACAGCGACGCCATCCTGGACCCCTTGTTCCACGAAGTCCTCGATTGTACGAATCAGCGGACCATAGTGGTAGGGCTTGGTCACGATCGCGTCCGCCTCGCAGGTTTGGCTGGTACGCATCGTTTTGCCCAAGATGACGAGTCGCGTGCGGGACTGGCGGGTCGCGTTCGCAATGCCGGCTTCGATCTCTTGCGGCGCGACGTCGAGGCATTCGCTATCGAGCACCATCAGGCGAGGTTGCTCATCGCGCAGAATTTGCAGGCCCTCGCGCGCCTCGTTGGTTTCCAGAGTGCGAATTCCCCGCCGCTCCAGTAGCGTGCGTAACACCTCGCGCGACTCGGCCGATCGATCCACAATCAGCACACTGTCCGTATGATCCGCCGGGCTAAGCATCAAAAAGGCTCCTCCATGAGCGCTGCGAGGTGATCCGAGGAAACAGGTCAAACAGCAACAAGTCAGGAAAACAACAAGGAAGGAAGTAACGGGTCGATCGAGGTGGAACGAGAGGGAACGAGATGCGGGTGGGCTATATGCGGTGTCGAGTTGCAACTGCGTCACCGGCTGGCTGTCTGTTGCAACGAGGTGGGTTTTGGGTGGGGCCCCCTGCCCCGAAAATGAGTGGTATCGCACTCGTTTTCGCGGATAGGGACCGGGAGCGGGGCTCTCGGTTTGGCGGGCCAGAGAATATCGCCGACCTCGTTTTGTGTCAAAAGCGAATTTCCGAAAGGTTTTTCCGTCGAGTTCGCGTCGGCACTCCCCGGAGTCGTGCGGCGTGTTGCGACGATTGTATCGCGGAAATTGGCGATGGCCCCAACTCTTCGCCGACCTCCCGCCGGGTCGCTGAAAAGACCGTCCTTAAGACCTCCTGTACGACCTCGACGAGTTGACGAGTTTCCTGGCGCACTCGACAATCACCAACCTGACGCAACCGTGTCAGAGCGGTGGCGGGCGGTGCTGGCATGCGAAAGGCCGAGCTCACCGTAGGCTGACGCTGCCATTCGCCGGGAGGTATCGCAGCCTCGCGGTGGTTCGTACTGGTGGTGAGAGGTTCGTCGGAAGTTCAAGGATCGGTTTCGTCACGCGGATTCATTGCTGCTGGCCTCGGATGGTGGTTTGGGCTGGGGTGGCAAGGCCGAGTTTTGCATAAGGTGTTTTTCATGTCGTATGTTTTTCGGAATGTTGCCAATCGAACGATCGAATCGCTGGTGATGGTGTTCGTGGTTTTGGCTTTGAGTGCGGTCACGCGAACGGATGTTTATGCCG